>DHLT01000007.1 GCA_002405405.1 Ignavibacteria bacterium UBA4661
GAAATTCGATCTATGATTAGTTCGATTCAAAAAAAATACTGATGAAGTTGTTACTTCCATGAGTAAGGGTAGACGCTTAGTTGATGAAAGTAGTGTCTATGCAGAAAAAACATCAACAGCAATGAAAGCGATCGTCAGTAAAACTTCTCAAGTAGCAGAACTCATCAATCATGTTGCTTCGACCGGTACGCAACAATCAGCTACCGTCAGTGAGTCTGCTCGAAACATAGATTCTATCAATGCTACATCTGACCGCACAACTCAAGCGGCTATCAGCATAGCCAAAACTGCTGGGGATTTACAAAACCTTACCTCTGATCTACAACATTTAGTCGGTAATTTTACAATTACAAACCACCCATCCTTTAATGGTCATACAACGACTTCTCAGTCACTCCGAGCGGTTCGGAACGGATATCGTAGTCACACATAATTACTCCATCTTGTCCTAAGCCTATGCTATGTCGTGCGTTGCACTGATTGTGTGTTGAATACTCGACAAATGTCAAACTAATATTTATTAAATCACGACTTATATCATCATTGCAGCCGGCAAACTTCGCCTTGTTTTGCTTATAGCATGTATTCACAGCATTTCTTACTCATTCGGAATACCCACTATGAAATATTCTTTTCGCTCTTTTGGATTGCTCGTAGCATTCCTTATATTTTCTGTATCTGACGTATTGGCTCAGGATGACGAATTCAAACTCAATATCTTTGGGAACATTGCAACCAATTTTTATGGCTTTACTAAAAACAATGCACCGTACTTATCAAATGGCAATCTCAAAGCAACCTTTTTACTCCAACAAGCAAACTTGTACTTCTCCGGTAATGTCGCAAGCGATTGGAAGTACTTTGTTGAGTTTACTTTTCAAGCTGAAAGTGGTCCGGCTAATCAAATTATGTTTCATGCTCACCAAGCATGGGTAGAGTATCGCCCTAGCGATGAATTTGGCTTACGTATTGGTCGTACCTTATGTCCGTTCGGCTTTTTCAATGCTGTCCATTCACGCCCCGCATTATATTGGATGGTATTTCGCCCCATGCCATATGAGGAAACCGGACTTACTTCTGATGAAATCGAAGGTATGCGATCAGAATTTAGTAATGGATTAATGGTATCCGGAGCATTACCTCTTACAAGTGGTGTTAAGTTGGACTATGGCGCATATGTAGGCAATACTGAAAATGTAAACGGATTTCAGTATGATCTGAGCAGTACGAAGAAGTTTGGTGGGCGCTTAGCTGTTCGTAGTGAATATATTACTGTTGGCATTTCCCCGGTATTTAACAATATCGTAGCAGTCGATAATCAGGCGCAACGAAACTCTACATTGATTGCTGTTGATGGTACATTTAAGCTAGGAAACTTTACCTTAATCGGTGAATATGTTAATGCTGCTCGCTCATTTTCTGCCCTAGCCGGGTCAACTGGATTTAACGCCCGCAACTATACCGAACACACTGATAATTTTTTCTTCGCATCTCTCGGTTACGATGTCAATGAGCGGTGGCTAGTTTTTGCCGGAATAGAGTCTTTTTCAACCAACAATCCCTCATCGTCATATGTGAACAAAGCTCAAACTAGTGTTGATGCAGGTGTAAATTTTCGTCCATCTGATCGTATTTTGCTAAAAGCAGAAATCAGTCATCACCTTTTCAACACTGCAACACGACCGACTTATCAATCGCTTGGTATGAGTGCCGTAGTCAGTTTCTAATTTGCCTTTTGTTGTACTTTTTTTATTGTCTAATAATATGTACCATTCTCCTCGACAATACCGTATTGCTTGTATTGGCTTTGCCTTGGTTGTGCTATGCTTGGTATGCCCAACAACAGCAATGGCACAAGTCAGCATAATTGTTAACAAGGCAAATTCTGTATCAAGCTTATCAATGGGCGATTTAAAGGGTATCTTCACCGGCGATGTGACCAAATTCTCTAATGGCACGAACATCACGATTGTTACCTATAAGTCTGAAACTCCTACACGCAAAAAATTCTATGATGCTCTCGGCAAAAAATATAGCGAGTGTCAAGCGGCTATTTTGAAACGCATGATGAATGATGGTCTAAAACCACCGGCGACTTTTGAGTCAGATGATGATGTCGCAGCATTTGTCGCCAAAACGCCCGGAGCCATTGGTTTCGTGGCTGCAACTAGTGCCGGATCGGCTAAAGTCGTTACCATCGACGGTAAAAAACAGATCGACTAATGGCTGCATAAATCCTATATCATCGCATAAAAAAAACAAAGGCGATGCTCGAATTGAGTATCGCCTTTTTTGTTTCATTTGTGTGCTTATCAAATCTTTTACCCTTTGCGTCTGCGACCACCACCTTCGGGCTTTTTATAGCTTGCTTTCGCTGCCTTTACGTCTGCTTCTGTTACTGCAGTACCACTGTTGCCCCATGAACCATAGATATAACTTACAACATCGGCAACATCTTTATCGGTATAGTTTGAAGGCAGAGGGTTCATTACACCATTATATTTTTTGCCATTGACAGTGATTTCTCCCGACAATCCATAAACCACCGACTGAATAACTTTATCCTTCGGCTGAGAAGTCAAGTAGTCTGATTTTGCCAATGGGGGATACACACCCGGTGTTCCTTGTCCATTGGCTTGATGACAAGTTTGGCAATACGCCTTGTATGTTTTTTCGCCCTTTGCTTTGTCTTGAGAAAAAGCATAATTGCTCATCGACACAACACCGAAAGCCACCAAAAGGGCTTTTGTGGTGTATTTCCGTAAGCAGGCAACAACAGAATAATTCATAACAGTAAGAAAAAAGTGAAAAAAGCGATGTGCATTCGGCAACTACGGCATTACAAATTGCAACTTGACACATCTACATGAGCCGGATTTCTGTGTAAACTTTTGAATAAATTTTATGTACGGATTAATCATGATATGATCTTTCCAGTCAGAACATAACACTCATGGTATGAGTTCCTTTTGGAGAGCACGAATGGCTTTGACATATTCTTCGCTCTCCACAGCACTGGCATCGTCGAACCGTTTGCGGACATTACCATGCCCATCAAGAAGCAGAACGACATCCGAATGATTAATAAAATACTGTTCCTCGCCTGAGGGTAAGCGTGTGCTGTATGATTCTGTGTGGAGTACCTCTGCTACACGACAGAGCGAGTCAATAACATTTTTTGCCCCTGTCAGGAACTGCCACCGCTGATCTGTCACACCAAAAGCTGAACGATACTCAGCCAGAGTTTTCGATGTATCGCGCCGCGGATCAAAACTGACGCACAACAACTGAAGCGAAGAATCACCTTGCGTAGCATGAGCAATATCCTGCATTCGTAGCGTTAAGGTTCGGCAGATCCCTGGGCAGTGCGTGTAGATAAAACCGACAATGGTAATCTTCCCATGTGCTGACCGCGGAAAAGAAAATGCTTGTCCTTGGTCATTCACAAGAGCATATCGCGCTCCGTTCCATGGTTGAGGAATAACCTCGATGGACTCTGCTTGTGTGGGAGTTTGATTCCAAACTCCCACCACGATGAGCAAGATCATCAGCAGAGTGCTACCACACACTAGAAAAAAACGTTTCATAGAAATCCTTGAATACTCCGAACAGAAGCCTTATTGAACTTGTCGAGCAGACGACACGGGTACATTCTGCTCAGGTACTGCTTGACTTTGTGAGCGTGAAGGAGCGGCACTTTCAGGTTTGAATGGGGGGGCGGTATTATAGGTTCCTCGAAGAGCATCCATAATGACCGGAGTATAATTCACAGCAATCATAATGACAGCAAGAATAATCCATGGTCGAAAGTTTTGAAAAATGCGCACCGGTTCATTGTGCAATGCCGGAGCAAGAGGAAATTCTACAGCTGATTCACGAACTTTCTTACTCAGAAGAGTTCCAAAAAACACAACGAAATACACTGCCATTGCCAAAAACATAATAGCACCACCCACCAACGACATATATACGAAGATTTTCCATTCCGGTCGATAGAGTGGACTATCAGGATTCATGTATGTCTGTCCTAAGTTTGTTCGGCGTGGTTCACCATGCAAACCACCGCGCATCATACCGGAGGAGAAAATAAACAAGCCTATCATCCACAAATAGGGTACAAGCATTGCGAGATTTTTCATGCGCAACTCTTTACCGCCGATATGCACTAACAAATACAGCGACATTCCCAAAAAGGCAAGAAAGACCGGTCCTGCAACTGTCATATGAAAATGTCCCGGCATCCATGAAGTGTTATGGACAACGATATTCATGTTGTAGGAAGCATTCACAATACCCGAAATACCACCGAAAATAAAAATGATGAGACCGGCAATCAAATACGGGAAAAGCCATACTTCTTTGGTAAAAAACGGCTGGTTAAATACCCACGAAAAGAGACCTTTTGCACCGCGCTTCTGTGCCGCGTACTCAAGAGATGCCGCCATCGTGAATGCTGTCAGCAAACTCGGAATTGCCACACCATAGGTGAAAAAAGCATGGAGCAATTTCGACCCTGAGCTTACCGCCGGATCAGCATATTGGTGGTGTGCTCCAATCGGTACCGAAAGAATAACAAACATCATAAAAACAGCACGGGCAACACCATCGGAAAAGAGTTTACCGCCTGCAAGACGTGGCATAATTGAGTAGTACATGGTATAAGCAGGCAACAGCCAAAAATACACTAAGGCATGACCAAAGAACCAAAAAAGTGTTCGCGCCAAGGGTACATTCACTCCTTCTGTCCAACCAAGAGTCCAAGGTAAGAGCAAAAAGAGGATTTCAACTGCAACCGGAATTGTTGCCATGAACCACACAATAAATGTCGTGAACATACCGACAACAGGTATCGGTACTTTTTCGCTTGGGTGCTCTTTGCGCCATGAAACATACATTGATATCCAATTCGCACTGCTGACCCATGAACCGATCACCAATACCGTCGCACCAACATAGAATGTCCAATGTGCTTGAAGAGGTGGGTAGAATGTGTAAAGAACAGATGCATTACCTGTAATAATTGCTCCCGCTGCAGTAACTGAGCCAACCAGCATCAAGGCATTACCAATCCACGCAATCGTCGTGTTCAATGTTTTGCGCAAGGCGTATGGAATGAGGATATTACCAAAAGCAACAGCAAAAAATGTAGTGAAGACAATCGCATTGACCACGCCGTGCATGGTTAACCCACGATAGTATTCATCTGCCATGATGTAATCTTTATCAAGTAAACCAACAGCTTTAATCAATGTCAGTACGGGATCTTCATGCAAGACACCTGCCCGAAAACAGACTTGCATAAGCCCCCCCCATATACCTATGACCAAGAGCGCCATTGGTATGGCAAGTTGGCTTAAAATAAGACGTTTAGTCGAAGCATCAACTGAGAACAACCCCTTGCTTGATGTTATATCTGTCATTGCATAGTGTGTGGTAGTCATGATATTAACCTTTAATATTATTCAGCATTTGTTGATAATCGACATCGCTCATGACGATGATTTTTCCTGCCATTTGTTGGTGCATGATACCACAGTATTCGTGGCATGTAACATTGAATTCACCAATTTTATCGAAATATATGACCGAATTTGTAACAGCACCCGGCACTGCCATCAGATTCACATTGCGACCTTCGATGTGAAATCCATGCACCACATCGGTGGATGTCAGATAAAAATTTACCGTACTGCCTTGCGGAACACGAAGTACATTATTGTTTTCATCGCCCATATCGAACAGCCACATTTTTGCGACAACATTAACCTTGATGTTTTTGCCGTTTTCGACAATTTCACCCACCTTATACGGCGGAACATCTGTTATACATGTAGGCAACTGAATACCCAAACCCGTTGATGCATAAACAACTGCCCCAAAAAATGTCATGCAAAGTGCAACAGCAATAACAAGGGCATATTTTTCATACTTATCCATATAAAAAGAACCTCCTTCTGCGCTTATCGGCGACTTAATAATTC
>DHLT01000279.1 GCA_002405405.1 Ignavibacteria bacterium UBA4661
GGATCAGTTCATCGGTCAGTGAAGATTTACCTGCACCACCCGTACCCGTAATCCCCAGCACCGGTATTGGTGTTGATGATACTGCAACCTGTGTTATCGTTTGCAAGAGTTCTTGACCCAGTTGCCCTTCTTCTTCAATGAGTGTGAGGGCTTGCGCAATAGCACGGGCATTCATGATAGTCTTATCTGCAAGACGGATACTCTCGGCTAGTTGTGGCAGGCGATGTTCAGTCGTTGAAAAATCGGCTTTCTGCAACAAATCATTAATCATGCCTTGTAAACCCATTGTTCTGCCATCTTCGGGCGAGTAAATGCGCGTAATACCATACGCATGCAGCTCCTCAATCTCGCGAGGAAGAATCGTGCCACCGCCACCGCCAAAGATTTTGATGTGTCCAGCACCTTGCTCTTTCAGCAAGTCATACATGTATTTGAAGAACTCGATATGTCCGCCTTGATAGCTCGTAATAGCAACTGCTTGCACATCTTCCTGAATTGCCGCTGTAACAATCTCACGCACAGAGCGGTTGTGTCCAAGATGAATGACCTCTGCACCGGAGGATTGCAAAATCCGCCGCATAATGTTGATAGCGGCATCATGACCATCAAACAGTGATGCTGCAGTAATGATACGAATTTTATGCTTCGGTTGATACGGAGCTTGTTGTTGCATGATCATCCCCTATAATTCCAAAATATGTTTTGATATAATCTTTCAAAAAGTCAAACAGAATAGCCACGCAAATAGCCGACATAACAATACAACCTGCTACACAATGTGCTTCAAAACCATGCGTATAGACAATGCGATCCGGCAGTTTCAAAGCAAGCATCACAACTTCCATGAATAATCCCATGAGCAGTAAGCCCATACCATTTTGATGAGCAACTTCATTCAGATACACCTCGCGTGGCAATTCTTCCGTAGTATGATGCTTGTGTCGATGTGCCAAATGACGTAGGGTTTCACGCTCTTCGAGATACACACCTATCGCCACATAGACTAAACCCAAACCATCAATTGCCTCTTCGATTTCTTCAATCGTATGTTCATCGGGATGGATACCCCAATATTGCATTACAAAGTGCCATTGCTCTAACCCCAGTACACAAGTAATGAGTAACAGCGCAAGCCCTGTAAGAATCATGACCGGTCGAGTCGAGAGTGCAAGAAATAAGCCATTAAGCAAACGTGTCAGCATTGTTTTATCCGTCCTGCAATTGGTTATTCTACAACATGGACTTCGATGTACGAAGACTGCTTACTGCTGTGCATGATGCTGTGGATTGCCGGAGTAAAGTCTTTTTGATCGGCTTTGAAGATATTTTCGACATACTTCTGCGGATTGCGGTCGAGATATGGAAACCATGTGCTGTGAATTTGCACCATGATACGATGACCTTTTTTGAACGTATGCAAGACATCTTGCAGAGGGAAGTCTATTGGTTCTGCTTTTCCGGGAGTGAATGGCTCGGGCTTGCTAAAACTCTTGCGAAAACGCCCACGCATGGCTTCGCTTCGCACCAAGAATTGATAGCCCGCCGTAGGAATATGTTTCGGCATTTGGGGAATTTGTACCGCATTATCAGGATACACATCAATGAGCTTGACAATAAAATCGGCATCGGTTTCGCTTGTCGTTGCAAGCAAATGCGCCATGATTTCACCACCCAATGTTATATCCTCTTGCAATTCATCTGTTTGAAATGTCAGCACATCGGGTCTGCGCGACACGGCACGTTGGTCATCGGTCATAAATTGCTTGGGTGTAATTTGCACACCTTCAATTTCAAAGCGATACGGAACAGGTTTCATGGGGTCGCTGATGTACGAGGTCGATGTTTCTTCGCCATCGGCAGGTGCAGAGAAAGAAAGCTTACCCTGCTCGCGCAAGTAGATTTTTCGAGGCTTCCACGACTTAACGGGATACTCATCAAAAGACTTCCATGTGCTTGCACCGGCATCATACAAATGCGCTTCCGGTAGTTTTTTGGTTTGTACATCTTTAAGATACTGCACAAAAAAAGGCAATTCTACTTCGCGCTGGTAGTAATCGGAGATACCTTCACCAAAGAACCAATTACCCACGGATTGTGATGCTTGCTGGCTTGCCCATTGTCCATGCGACCATGGTCCCATAACAATCATATTATGTGCTTTTGGCGATGTTTTTTCGATGGTTTTATAGATATTGAGCGGACCGTATAAGTCTTCCGCATCAAACCACCCACCAACGGTCATAACGGCATGATCTATGTTATTTAAATGAGGAAGAAGATTCCGCTTTTGCCAAAACTCATCGTAGTTCGGATGCTCGACTAACTCATTCCAAAAGAAGGCATCTGTGCCATAGTATTTTGAGCCATTCTTGAGCGGACCCAAATCCATGTGAAATTTATAACCATCTTTCTCCGCACCACCTTTAGGCCATCCTTTCAGCCACCAATGCTCAGTAGTATTGGAAGTTTTTTGATAAGTAAAGAGGGATGTAGCATGAAAATATCCTTGTACAAACATGCCACGATGATGGAAATCATCAAAGAAGAAATCAGCAATCGGTGCTTGCGGTGAAGATGCCTTGAGTGCAGGATGACGAGCTATAGTGCCCACTGCAGTATAAAAGCCCGGATAGGAAATACCCCATTGTCCAACCTTGCCATTATGAAATTTAATATTTTTGAGAAGCCAATCGATAGTATCAAAAGTGTCAGTACTTTCATCAATATCTTTGTTGTTAGCACGCTTGCTCTGCGGGCGCATATTATCGTATAACCCCTCTGACATATACCGACCACGTACATCCTGATAGACAAAAATAAATCCATCATTTTGAGTATAAATAGATGGACCTAAATGCTCGGGATACTTGTCTGCTCCATACGGTTCGCATGTATAAGGCGTGCGTTGCATGAGTATAGGATAAGTCTTGCCTTCACCCGCATCTTTGGGAACATATACTGCCGTATATAGTGTAATGCCATCGCGCATTGCAACACGATACTCTGTTTTGATATAATCTTGTGGCGAACGTTTTTGAGCTGTTTGTGCTGATGATGTATTCGGAAGAATAACCATCAGCACTACGATCATCATAGATGCAAAGCGAAAAGAAGAGGGCATAATGAGATCCACTAAAAGTGAGGAGTGACGAAGAACAAAGAAAATGAGAGATTATACAAGTCTTACACAATCGAGCGTAGATATTCCCATCCACCACCATGGATATCTTCCCATGACAAACCATCTTGGTCATTACCCGGCACAATAAATACCGCATCGGATTCAACTGCATTAAAATTCAGTGCATCACAAGCATCGACAAGCTTACGGAATGTTTCGCGTGTCCAAAGTTCTTTTTCAGGTAGTGCACGTATCATTGCAAAAAACTCTTCATTGCCACCGGCATGATTAACCAAAAAGAGCAGAGAGACTGCAATGTAGGATTTATCACTACTCATGCGGTGCATTTCGTCATGTTCTTCCCCCATTTCCTCTTGCTCAGTTGCCATACTGGATTCAACATCATTTGCCCATGATGAGAACTCACTGCGTGCCTGCTCATCGTCATCAACAAAATCCCAAAAGCCATATTCGTAGTATGGGAAACAATCTAACAGCAGTGATACGATGCGTTTATACATACGTTTTTTATCATGCGGCATGGTATTGCCATCATATTCAGCAATAATATCACGCAGCTGTTGTGGTACGGTATCATCAGGTCCGGTTGCATAGAGAATTTGCAGACCGAAGAAACCTATCTCCGGTTTTTTGGGAAAGAGCGCACGAAAAAATCCTCGCCGATTCATAATGTACACTCCAACAACGATGGTAAGAATAATAAGAATACTCAGCATAATGCGCCCTGTAAAATGAAATCAGACAAACATGGAGTGTGCAATCATTTTGTGCATCGCACTGCACTGTTTCCTTACGAGAAAGAACCGCCACGTACACGACCAAAGGAGCCGCTTCTACCGGAGCGGATACCGGTGAGTTCCCCACTGCTATTCATGCGTGTTGATACTCGTCCGAATCCTGCCGGTTTTTGTCTGCCTACACCGCCTGCTCCGCCGGTTGTTCTCGAAGAAAACATAGTGGAGCGCGCCGATGGCTGGTAAGCAGGACGATTCACATTGATATTACGCAAGCTCCGTTGAGGGGGAAGCGGTTGGTAATATGAGTAGGTTGGATAATGATAGAAAAACCAAACAGACGTATAGGGATAGCCGCCATAGTAGTACACAGGACGATAGCCAGGGCGTTGCTGTTGAGCAACTTGTGTGTCATCGCCTTTTTGGAAATTTGTCATTGGCACTAAGGATACTTTGATGCCTTTATCTTTATAACCCGTAAAGTACTCATTCAAATCATCTGCTTCTTCTTTCACCGTATCATTTGCTACAACATACATGAGGTTACTCACGCCAGTTGCCTGAAGTTGTTCGGGTGAAGGTAATTTTGCGAGGTAACGATTGTCAAATTTACCGGCATCATCTTTATATTCGCTCAAACGTTTACCATCGAGAACAAAACAGACTGTATTATCAATCGCAGTAGGCTGTAACGAACGTACCTGCTCGTATTCTCGAGCATAGTATAGCAATGCACCCAGTGTATTATGCGTTGGTACAACGCCGTTGGGATGAGGAAAATTATCGATCACAGGAACAATCTCAGCTACATCGGCAAGAGCCATGGCAAAACTTACGGCTTCGGGTCCGGGTACATCGACAATTACCGCTGTCTTGGTTGTTTGAGCAGACTTTGACAACAAATCTTTCATACCAAGTCCTTGCGAAAAAGCAATATCCATTGCCTGTGAATGTACCGGCACTAATACATTGCGAAAGGTTTCTTGTGTAGTAGCATCAAGTGCAGTACCCACATAGTAAGGTTTCCACACTTCACTTTTTGGTCGGAAAACTGTCATCAGCGCGCCGGGAGCTTTGAAATCATTCCACGTACGCGTTGTGTTGGCTACTTGGACATTACCGTCAGCAGCGCTATCCGTCGTCACGGCATTCTCAAACGTCAATTGTGTTTCTTCTGCACCGACATTCCAGCCATGCTCACGCTGAATATCGAGAGTATCGCTATCGACTTCTGTATCGTTATCATGGAGAATAAGAGCAGTTACACCACCAACTGCTACTAATCCCGCCGCAATTGCTATTGTTTTTTTTGCCGCTTTTCGACGCGACATTTTTTCTTCCCACCATGTCGGTTCCTTGCCGACTGATGATGAATCTTTGTCTGTATCTGCCATAGCTATAAAGTGAAAGTGTGGGAATGATTGACTATTAACTGATAAATCGTCTTTTTGTTTTTGCTTTGCATATCAACGCGACATACATGTTTTTGTTACGAGCGAAAATACAAATCCGTTGATAGAAAATACACGCTCTATCGTAGAAAGAATTTGTATTTTGCGCTTCTTTTTTCAGAATACAGCCCTCGTCTTTTTTGAGTGTTTATGAAAACCATTACGAAAGCGGATTTACTCAAGCGTGTTGCAGAAGCAACCGGCGTAACTAAGGTTGAGACTGAAGCGATTATTGATGGCTTTATGAAATCAATCATCGAGACATTGCAAGAGGGCAATCGCATTGAAATGCGGGGTTTTGGTGTATTTTTAGCACGCAAGCGCCGCCCACGTATGGCACGTAATCCTCGCACGGGCGAGAGTGTTCCGATGGGTGAACATTATGTACCGGTTTTCAAACCTTCGCGCGAAATGCGTAACCATGTGAATAACGGACATACGCAAAAAAATGCGGCTTCCGCTCTAAATGAAACAACGGATGGCAGTACACAAACGACCGAATAAAGCAATAGAACAAGGTTCGGGCGAACCGATACCTTCATTTTCAGCTATTATCGCATACTATCGTATTCCGCTGATAGCACTGGCACTCGCAGTTTTTCTTGGCGGTATTTCCTTCGCCATTACTCGTTCTTTTATTCCTGATCCGATTAGCAGTGGTACAGCTTCGCAAGAGAGTAATACCCCTCAGGGCAAGCCACGTGGCATGAATATCTCTGCCGATACAATGGCACTCATTCAGCGCATGCAAGACACGCTTTTGAGTACACCTGATCGGCATGATGTTGAGTTACGCTTGGCAAATCTCTTTTACGATATTGGTGCATTTCCAATGGCTTCGGCAACATATGCCAATTATCTGAAGGCAGATCCCAAGAATGTACCGGCACGGATTGATTATGCGTACACATTGCTCCGCATGAACAAAGCGGATGAAGCTATCGCTGAAACAAAACGTGCGTTGCAGAATGAACCGAATCATCCGATTGCAACATTCAATTTGGGTGTGATTTATTATCAAATCGGGAATATGAGCGAAGCAAAACAATGGCTCAATAAAGCCAAAAGTCTTGCACCGAATTCGCGGATTGCTGAAGGTGCTGATAAAATATTGGCTTCCATGCCATAACACAAGACGACATGTATTGACAATACAAACAAGAATTCTCTCACATTGACATTTGTCAGGTTTCCATTCACATTTTTTCTCGGAGTACATTATGCCTTGCGGAAAAAAACGTAAACGCCATAAAATGGCAACGCACAAGCGCAAAAAACGCTTACGTAAAAATCGTCATAAAAAGAAAAAACGCTAACTGCGTACAACAAAGCCCAACTCTACAGTTGGGCTTTGTTGTTTGACTATGTACTTCACCAATACTCTTCCAGCACAAAGCACAATGGGTGCGACAAGCTATGCAAGCAACATAAGCTGGTGTTCATGGGGGGAATGATCCGGGAGTTCTATACTATAATTCGAGATGAAAAGTTCTTTGCCGCGTTGGTTGGAGCTACTCGTAACATTGCGCATACCGTACATCAAATCCCACGCATTGATTTCTGCAAAGGAAAACAACTCTCTGATATACTCGCTGTCATCATAGGTAATCAGCCAACGGTGTTTGCATCGGCGCATTGTTTCAGCAAATCGGACATGGTCGAAACCCTTGTGTAGATGACCGTTTTTACCATACAATGCGGACTTTGTTGCTGAGTGATAGGGTGGATCAAGAAAGAGAAAAACATTATCCCCATCTTGCTCAATCACTGTTTGAAAATCCTCATTGGTGATTGTTGTACCTTGTATGAC
>DHLT01000259.1:0-836 GCA_002405405.1 Ignavibacteria bacterium UBA4661
GATTTTCGTTGACGAGGTGCTGCTGCTTTCTTTTTTGCTTCTTATCTGCGCGGTTGCTGTTCATCTCTACTTAACTCTTTTTTTGCTAATGATCTTCGTGGTCGCTCTTCACTGCCAAATTCTTTCTTTGCAAAACTTCTGCGTGGACGTTCTCCATCGCCAAAATCTTTGCGCTCAAATGATCTCCGTGGACGTTCGTCGGAATCACCACCACCAAAATCTCGTCTCTTCGCAAAAGGACGTTCCTCTCTCCCACCCGATGATCGTTCACCAAATGATTTTCCGCCAAAGTTTTTTTCACGGCGTGGTTTTTCGTCACGTGATCCACTGCCAAAGCCGCGTTTACTTCCGAAACCACGATTATTACCCGATGATTTACTGCCTGCCATATTGTCCTCGCTTATCAAAAAAGTTATATAATGCACGCAATTCTCTGCGTTCTAGAATTATCAGTTTGTGCGTTGTTGCACTACTTTATTATTTACAGTACTTCATCGGCTACGATGGTGTACATTACATCAGCAAATTCATCTTGCACGGAATAGTTGACTTCCAAGCGTCCGCGAACTTTTACGACACCACCTTTGTAGTTTGTTTTCAATCCTTTCTTCATCGAAATAAGGACAACTTCATTCACTCGCAATGGAGGATGACAGAAGCAATTCATTGGAGGCGATGATGCCAATACAAACTCCTCGATGTCTTCTAACTGCGTTAATGCTGACATAAAGCCCATTACCTCCACTCGCTTGCCATTCAACTCTTTCACTTCTTTGGGTGGTTGCTGCCCGGGTACATACAATCGCAGTGTTCGAAATGAAACATTTTGAATTGTG
>DHLT01000259.1:936-4231 GCA_002405405.1 Ignavibacteria bacterium UBA4661
ATTTTGAATTGTGGGCTGTTGTGCTGTGACAATTGTTGCCATAAGCGCCACACATAGCATGCCTACGAATAGTCGTATCAGTCGATACGAAAAGCGTTGTTGCCATTGAACTTGCATACGATTACCTCAAAAAATTATACATGAAGATTTACTCTCATTATTGTTGATACCTTCGTTGCTACTATGCCATAGTACCCAGTTTTTTTCCACCGATGACATGCAGATGGATATGATACACCACCTGACCACCATCAGGATTACAATTCATCACCAAACGATATCCGCTCTCGGCAATGGAGAATTTTTGCGCGAGTTGCTTTGCGACCATCATCATTTTACCTAAAAGCTGCACTTGCCCCTCCGGCACATCATTAACCGTTGGATATGGCTCCTTTGAAATAACCAACAAGTGTACGGGTGCTTGCGGTTGAATATCATGAATCGCTATCACCTCATCATCTTCATATTCAATGCGTGCGGGGATTTCCCGTTGAATGATTTTTGTAAAAATTGTTGTACTCATAGGTTCTTACTATACAGAATGATACTCATGTTTATCGGCGTGCCGTAACGACTTGAATTTCCAGCGAGCGGTTTTCTCTACGCCCTCTATCTGTTGACATATCTGCAATCGGTGTCCGCGCACCTTGACCAACATCGAGCAATCGGCGACGGACAATGCCTTTACTCAACAAGTAATTCACTGCCGCAGTAGCACGGCTTTCAGATAAACGCTGTGTTTCTACCGGCGAACCGAAATTATCAGTACGACCAATCAATCGAAGCGTTACGTCAGGATTCAGTTTCAAACACTCAATAACTTTATCCAAATACTCTGTCATTTGTTTTGTGAGCACTGCAGAACGTTCACCATTAAATTGGAAACGCCGTGGCACATTGACCGGTACATCTTTACATGCTTCTTCTTTAGTTTTAGGTTTTTCTTTGGCTTGCTCTGCAATCACCGGTTCAAGGCGTGTGCGGACTGTATCCAAAGCAATGGCATCTGCTGTATTCACGCGCACGTCTAGTGCACGATTTTGGATACGCCCCGCTTCGGTATTGAGATTCGCTATCGGTTGGCTTGTGCCCAATCCTACATCCGTAATGCGATTGGTCGCAACACCTTGGCTTGCAATAAATTCAGCCGCGGCGGCAGCACGCTCTTCGGAGATACGTCGTGCTTCTGCCTGCGAACCAACATTATCAGCTCGCCCTGTAAGAGTAATCGTTTGTGTTGGATTCTGCTTCAAGCATTCAGCAACTTTTGCCAAATATGCTTTCATGTCGGGTGTCAAATTCGTTGCTCGCTGCCCCTCGAACAGTAGTCTTTGTGCTTTGTTGAGGGGAACATCTTTGCAGGGATCAACGGCAACAAAGGATGGAATGGCAGTTGTATCAGTTCGATAAATGATATCCAACACACGATTCTGGACACGCCCTTGCTCTGTAGTGTTATCACCAATGGCTTGAGTTGTTCCAAAGCTTGCATCAAAAAGTCGCTTCCGATCAATACCCTTACTTTGCAAATAGGCAAGTGCAGTTTTCACGCGCTCATCCGATACAGCTTGTGTTTCCGGAAATGGACCAAATGTCTCCGCACGAGTAATCAAGCGCAATGATGAAAGAGGATTTGCTTGCAAACATGCAGCAACCTTATCTAAGTACTCCTTCATTGCTGATGTCAGGACAGATGAACGCTCACTGGCATAAAGAAAACGCTGAATTGCCTCCGGTGTAATATCTTTACAAGGATCAGGTTTCGCGACAGCGACAATTGATGTTGTATCAGAACGATACAGAATATCTAAGGAATGATTTTGCGCTCGACCAATATCTGTTGTAGTATCTGCGGTTACATTACGAGTACCAATACCATTTGCGGTGATACGATTTTGACTGATACCTTTATTCACCAAGTAGGCAACTGCTCCTGATGCCCGTTGATCCATAACTTGCTGTGTTTCTGCAGGAGTATCAAGACTTTGAGTTCGAGCATAAAGTTGTACGCCGGCTTTCGGATTCATTTGCAAACACAACGCAATGTTGTCCAAATAGGTTGTCATTGCCTGGGTTAATGCTGTAGATTTTGCATTTGCAAAAGCAAATCGTTTGAGTGAATCAATATGTGCACATGGGTCAACAGCAACCAATGTCGGTGGAGCAGATAGAGTCGTACGATAAATAATATCTAAGGCACGATTTTGTGCACGACCTTGCTCTGTAGCATTATTCGCGATTGGTTGTGTTACTCCAAGACTTGAAGAGAAAATTCGTGTTCGAGGAATACCTTTGTCGAGCAAGTACGTTACTGCTAAGTTTGCGCGATCATCCGACACCGCTTGTGTTTCTGCGAAAGAACCAAATGCATCAGTGTGGGCTATCAACTGCAAGGATGATGCAGGATTTGCTTGTAAACATGCGGCAATCTTGTCAAGGTAACTTTTCATCTCGCTTGTCAGTGCCGCACTTCGTTGTCCTTCATACAAGTATCGCTGAAGTATGTCCGGCTTGATGTCTTTGCAAGGATCAGTTTTAACGGTGTCTTTAGCAATAATCTCCCGTACTTCATCGCTAACGGCTTTATCAGTATTCACAGCAATTGATTGCTCGATATTCACAATCGATAATTCAACCGGCTTTGCCCGTGCTACCTGTGTCGATGAGCGAAAAGAGAACTCGATCAAGCCGCCGCGTCGAAGCGAAGCCAACTCTACCGGCTTTGTAATATTGGTCGAGTCATAAGGCAAAATGGATTTAATAATTTCGTTGAGTCCTGCCTTGACAGCGACACCCGCCCGAAGAAATATACCACCAAAAGCTTGCCCTTGCTCTTCTGCCATGGTACTACCTACATGCGCAGAAATATATGGCGACAAGCGCATACGTATTGCTTCAGCAGATTCTCCTATCAAAAAATCAGCACCAATCCCGATATGCCCACCAAGTCGCACCGGCGCTTTTTCTAAGTCAATCCAACGCTGAAATTGCCCAATCGTACCACCGGTATCGATCAGGACATTGAATCGTCTTTGCTTGAGCGTTGGAATTTCAATATCCACACCGCCAAAGGCGTAGAAACCTTGCCGCGAGGGCGAAAAATAATACCGTCCCGAAGGTGAGAATGTCATGTAGCCAATTTGTGTCTGTGCTTCAAACAGTCGCGTAATACCCAATACCGATGAGTCGGTACTAAAAAATCCATTACGTATATCCGACAAACCGAAGCGTAACTGTACACCATACTGCTCAAACTTTGGTAGCCACTCAGCAATCAAACCATAGGCATAACCAT
>DHLT01000259.1:4397-10800 GCA_002405405.1 Ignavibacteria bacterium UBA4661
TATCAACAGGGCGTGGTGTCAAACCAAAGCGATTACGCTCCAATCGGAGAGTACCCGTATTCACACCAAAACTACCACTCCCCCACACACCGAACCATAATTCCCCATTCCCTTTGCGGATCAGTAATGTGTCTTTATTTGGCAAAACCAAGCGTTCGCGTGTCTCTGATTCAAGATAAATATTGGCAGAGTCTGTGGCAGTACGTGCTTGAAAAGCATCTTGTTTGACTTGCGCGAATACACCCCTTTCATCCGCTAACAGAATTACTGTGCAGAGGAAAAAGAAACTGCGCAAGCACGATAAGAATTGCTTCATGCGAGAAATGGAAGGAAAAGCCGATGAAATCACTTCAACAAGCAAAGCATAAGATACGGAGAATTGGGTGCGTAGCGAACAAGAATATCTCCATGGTTAAGAACAAACACATGATACGGCTATCGAATCAACTGAATTTTTACAAAGGCAGTACTTCGAATAACATCCTGATTGCCATCGGTAGGAATTGCGGTGATAACAACTGAATACATACCCTGCGATGCAACTGCACCTGCATTCCATTGAACGCTATGTGGACCGATATCCATGACTTCATTGCTCCTGAGTGTGGCAATTTCACGCCCGAACGCATCATAGACTTTCACCGTAACGGTTACTCTATCATCCACCGTAAAGTCAATCGTTACGATATTACTTGCGGCAGATAATGGATTGGGCGATGCCGTTACAGAAGAAATAACGGAATTCGGAACAAAGAGCGAACCTGTTGTTACTTCCACACGGCGATTAGTGGAAGAATTATCATACAACAACTTGTACGCATACACCTCATCGCGGTAGCGGATGGTGCTATCCATCACTCTATACCTGCGCTCATTGCGGCTGGATTGCAAGCCAACCAAGGTTGTATCATTCCGATACACAGCAACCGTATCAATAAAGTCCACATTATTATTATTGAGATCACCCGTTGGTCGTATGCCACGAGCAAGCACAAAGCCACGATTAGCAAACTCACTTGTGGTGCGCCATGTAATTTCTGCTGATTTTTCACCCAAATATACCGGTCGAAAATCAATGACATTCATAATAGGCAAATCAGTATCTACAAAAAAAGCAAGCGATTGTTGGTTTGCAGTAGCACTGACTAAGTCGATATTGTCATTGCGTGATAACTGTACACCACGCCGCGGGAAAATAGTATCCCGCTCTAACTTATATGCCATGTACTGATATTTAAAAATTGGTTGAAATCGTGCCGTAGGAATCGGTAAGGTACCGGTATAACTCAGACTATATCGTCCAACCAAAAATCCTCGATCTGTTGTATTCTGAGGGTCACTCACAAAACCAACATTCGCACATGCATCGGCAGAATCAGGGCCAGCCCATGCAATCTGAATGATGCTATCTTGAATGGCAACAGTGTCGCGATAGACCGCTCGATTAAATGAGGTTGAATCTAACCGTGCATCGGTGAGTCGTACTGTTGATGGCAATGCCAATGATAAAGTAGCATTCGCCAATTTGCGCCAGCGTGGTACAATTGCACGCACACGAATTTCAAAACTGACGCGATTACCTGCTTGTAGCTCAAAGCGTGTTGCCGAAATTTGTGCAACGGTATCTGTAAGATATTGAGCAGACAATGGTAGTGCTTGCAGACTGAGAAGCGCAAGAGCACCAACAAGCAAAACAAGGATAGACAACGACCGTTTCAGCATAGTATCACCTGCCTATCGTCGAAGTACATTGGTCGAACGACCGCGATTATTCCACGAAAGATTCAAATCCCCGGTTGAAATGTACCCATTCATGTCAGCATCTCGGAGATTATACTCCAAATCTCTAAAGACTTGTTGCCAAGGAGTCAGAGCACTAACACGATAGTTTATATCACTGTTATCAACAACACCATCGCCATTGATATCTCCCCCCGGCATGACCCACACACCAACACCATTGATACGCTCGATTTCTTTCATCACATTGCGACCGCCAAGAACATCCGTCACTCTCAGCATTTCAACATTTTGCACCAAATCAGGTGTCATGGAGTATCTCAAGTCCGACATCATAGCAAGGTGATTACGATGATGCACGACCACATAAAAACTACCCGAAGCATTGACACGAAGCGGGGTTAAACCATCGATATCGACTACGAAACCGTCACGGCGCAAAAACGCGATTTTGTAAATCGCATTGGAATCAGGTGTAATGGTTCTCCGTAATTCAATCAAGACCCAATCCACAATATCCTCTGAAATACTCGGAACAGGAAATTGATTACTAAAGCTACTGGTTTAATTCGTATCAAGATTGTACGGATATGTATTCACCGGTCGGCGCGGGATCAAGCCATCTTGACGCAACTTAGTCGTCATCATCATAGTGTCTTGTGCAGAACGCCCCCAATTATACGCACCTTCCAATAATACTCGTACACTTAACTGTGCCGGAATACGCGAATCATCGCCCAATGCCATAAAACCAAGTGTTTGCACATTCCGCGATGCGCCGTATGCCCAATTCCCCGATGTTGACACTTGCGTCAAACCCGTTGCCCCTGCCGATGCCCATGCACTGCGCAGTTCATCAAAGTATTGCAACTGAATGCGACTGATGTTACGTTGATTAGTTTCATCAATTGTTCGTCTGCGCCATGCATAGCCAATCTCAGGAGCAAAACCTGTAGTTACCGATCCGCCTTGTTGGTCAAATGCCCGGACATCAAAAGCACGTCGTACTTTATTGCGACTATCGGGATTGGACTCAGGAATCGGCGTTGCATTCGGAAGAACACGCATCGAGAGAACTCGTACTGCACCTTGCGAAGCAACTGTGGGAAAGCGAACATGCGTAAATTGATTGTGAAAAAGATTCAAGGAAGAATCTCCAACCGCTAAGTTAATTCGACGCATGGTGCCGATCACTTCTGCTGTATCATTCAAATACACCGGATTGTTACGCGCCGTGTACACTAATGTGTCGATACGGTTTTGCGATTCGGTAAAGATTTTTGAGGCAACCGTCATTGAACGATTAACCGTCATTGTTTTTTGAATCGTTACACCACCTGTATTGAGTACTTCCAAATCTTGTAGCCGACCTGCCGCTCCGGGTGTTAACGAAGGAATTTCCCCACCGACAATAACACTACCCGTGCCGACATATCGAACATTGACAGTACCATCAAAATTTGGCTCAGAACGGAGACTCCCCGCTACATTGCGAATGATCTGTGCATTATCTCCAACGCGAAAATTATTCGCTGTTGAGTTACGGAATTCACCCTGTGTCAAGTCTAATTGATTACGTACAGTGAAACCACCACCGCTCACAACATCTGCACCGGAAAGATTATTTAACTCTAAGCGCTTAAATTCACCACGTCCGCTGACATTATGACTGTTCGTCTCGTTTACACGATTAGTCATCTGCACCTTACCATGCGTAAATGCACGGTTGATGAAGCCATCATGCTGAACATGCCCGCGAGCAATAATCTCATATTGCTGCCCCATAGCAATCTCAGCCGCACCATCGGTCATCAAACTATCCAATGACACAAGATTTCTACGATGCCCGACAGAATCAAGTGCTTTGATGCTTGCTCCTGTCATTTGAATGACACTATAGGTAATCTGTGGCACAAACTGACGAAGTTCAGGATTATTCATCACAAATTCGGCACGCCCCAAGAGCGTATCTTGTGCCAAAAATGTTGTACCACCAAAACGCATGGTACCGCCACGATTATCAACAAAAGCATTCGCATTGGTATTACCACGCGTTATACCACTGATTCGAATTGTCCCGGTATTACGAATAAACCCGGTATTATCCATAAGGGCGTTATTTGCGTTATTCGTCTGTGCCGATAGAACACTACACCACACCATTAACACCATACCCACCACAGCAGTCATGCGACTACTTTGCTGAATATATGTTAGTATGATGTTATGCTGAAGCATATTGTTCTCACAAATAACAATGTTTCTTTACACAAAGTGCATGACAGAGATGAGAGCTTGTACCACTATCAACCTGCCATGCACTCGCTATGACCTGCTTAGTCGCAATTACAAACGTCGATCAAACCGGCATTTGTAATCGCACCATTATTATAGAAGTTCGCTGTGCGGAATGTTGTACCACCAAAGACGACAAAACCAGTGTATAGGTTTGTGTTACCTGACGAAGCTGCTTGGTTATCCGTTACCGCTGCTGTACCCGCACGATTCAAGACAAAAGCATTGGGTGATGTGCGGAAAAGATTTAATGCACCGGTATTACCCCACACCAACGATGGGTTCAAGAAACCTGCCGCTGGCGCTGCAATCTCGATACTATTTGCAAGCGAAGTTGCGCTACGACCAGGGTGGAAATTTTCGTCATTGATGTAGTTATCAATAGGACGAACAAAACCACCGTGGACGGTATGGCGTACCAAAACATCATCGGTTGGGAATGGTTGCTCACCGGTATCCCAGGTACCCGGATTCGACCAACGACCATGATTAACAGAAATAACTTGCACCGGACGGCTCGACAACAGCAAGTCATTGCCATTAGCAAGGGTTGACAAAGAGTTTGTTGTTGTTGCAGCTGCCGGACGGAAACCGGGCAATGTCAATGACGCCAGTGTTGTGGTTGCAACACCTGAACGATCATAAGAATAACCCGTACCATACTTAATTGCATTGCTTGGACCTGCCGGGTCATTGAACATCAACAAACGATTAAGATTGAGTGTTGCCCCTGTTTCTGAGCGCAAGAACCCAATTTGCAACTGAGCAAACCAATCGGTACTGTTTGTCGCATACGCGATATTGGTATAGCGATTTACGTCGGTTGAAGCGATATAATCTGATGTTGGCTGACCCGGAATCATCGTAATTGTCATACTACTTGGATTCGTGCCGGAAGTAAATTGCGTACTAGTTAGGCGGTTGTTATACACATAGCGTTTGCCACCCGTCGTCGTTGTCCGCAGGAAGCGACCAATAATCTCACTATTATCGGTATTACCTGTTTCCACAGTGCTACCGAAAGCAACAAGAGCATTAGCATTGGTTGCAACGAGCGTGATATTATTGGTGGTTAAGTTCAGCGTACTTCCGGTAACGCTGATATCACCTGCCGCAACAATAACATTACCCGCTGTTGCCAATTTTATACCACCATCTAAACGGAGGTTACCATAATAGTATGGAGTATTACCCACACCCATGTCAATAGTTGGTACAATGACTTGGTTTGCTGCTACACCATTATACCATACTGTTGAAGTGGGATCATAAAGCATGTTAGTCCGTGTACCCACCGGCTCATTGTTTTGGAATGTCCCTGTTACAACCATCGTGTGGTTAGCGCCGAGTCGTACGGTACCGGCTGTACCACCACCACCAAGCGCTGAAAGCGAGAAGGTATTATTGGTGCCCACAACCAAACGACCTGTAGCAGAGGTTGTCATCACAAGACCTTGGCTATTTGCAGAGTTATTCGCCATAATAAAGTCAGCGTTACCGACACGAAGCGTACCTGGATTACCTGCACCATTGGAAGCAGTACCATCACCAACGACAAAGTTACCGCTACCGGCTTGCAACGTTGAAGTACTCGCACCCAAATTCATAATACCAAGAATACGTTGTGTACCTGTTGCCGATGCTTCCTGAGTAAATGCGCCTGCAACATTGGTAATAAGAGTTGTGGTACCCGATGTCAATGTTTTAGGTCCTGCATTTTGGAAATTCAAACCATTGTAGGTTTCACCTGCCCATACATTCTGAGCAACTGTACCATCATAGTAGAAATTGCCAAGGTAGCTCCGAGCACCACCGGTTGCGTGGTAGAAACCATTACCGGCATTCGCACTACCCACATACACACCATCAGGGATTGTTTTGATTGATGCTTGCGATACACTCAAATTTTCATAATAGCGTGCATGAACTGTTTGCACCGTACCCGCTGAAGAATACCGTGTTTGCCCCGGCACACGCATAGCAACAGAAGAACCAAGTGCAGTTGTTGCAATCGTACCTGCTGTAAATTGGAAGTTTGCACCGGTTGACTCAAAGATACCTGTATTCACGATATTGGTAATCGTTGCTTGGGTATTGATAAACCGTGCATTGTCATTACACCAGCGGATGGTACCGGAATTGGAAATGAAGCCGGAGGCATCATTCATCAAATGCTGTGCAAATGCATTCTGCATGCCAAAGACAACCGCAACAAGCATGAAGCACAGAAAAACTGTTCGTGTGGCTTTCATGGGGATCACCTATAAAGTAAAAAATGGGTAAAAGGAATTATATTGAGTATAACTACCAATGTTTTTCAATGTTTTGCCGATTGCATTGGGACATTTTGACCTCGCACAAGTGCAGG
>DHLT01000004.1 GCA_002405405.1 Ignavibacteria bacterium UBA4661
AATAAAAAAAAATTATAAAAAAATTAAAAAAATTTTAATTAAAAAAAAAAAAATTAAAATTTTTTATAAAAAAAAATTAAAAAAAAAAAAATTAAAAAATACGTTAATTAAAAAAAATTAAAAAAAAAAATTTAATTAAAAAAAAATTAAAAAAAAAAGAAAAAAGAAAAACTTATACACGACTCTCGCCATTACGTAATGGCGGGTTTTGAATCTAAGATATCTCGCATAGCTTGAGCAGATGCCACACGACTTCGGTCACCATACATGCGGGCAACCTCCGCCAGCGACATGCTCACATAATCCGGCTGTTGCTCATGATGATGCCGTGCCGGTGTTGCTGCTGCGGGTGCAGGAGTGTGAGCAGATTCGCGGCGAGCACCAACTTGACGCTGACTGCTATTCCTCACAGCAGAAAAATCACTTCCGGCGTGCTCCACATTATCGGCATGATGACCTTGATAGACTTCCGTCGTTCGTTGAGTGTCGTCATACTGCTGCCATGCCTCATCAAGAGCATGACCATCATCAACAAAGGGTTTTCCATCATGCGAAGCAAACTCTTCACCATTCTCCAGACCTTGTGGTACACCGATGCGGCGTTGTTTCATCAGAGTCATGATACGTTGCCCATAAACAGACTGCAACCGTTGCTCTAATGATGACTTGGTAAATGGCTTTTCTAAAAATGAACGAACACCAATACTTCGGAGTGACTCATTGACAGTTGGTGGTACACGCAACGCCAGAACAAACAAAGGGATAGATTGTGTTATAGGAATAGAAGAAAGCAAACGCAATGCCGACATCAATGGAATATCAGGCAGAGTAGAATCAACCACAATACCCATCGGTATTGTTTGTACTGCAAGGGCAATACCATCAACAGCATTACTAGCACTAAGCGGTTCAAAACCAAGATCAGCGATGGCTTTTTCCAAGACACGCCGGATAATAGCATCGTCTTCAATAATTAGAATTGCCGCTCGCATGTGTGCCTGTGCCATTGTGGCTCTCGCTTTGATGCCTATATCGTGTAGGCATCGCTTTCAATCAGGAAGAATATAAACAACTTATTCTGCTGTACCCGGTTCGATATGTAAACCAACTGCTTTTAACGCAGCCTGCAAGCCTTCACGCTCTGTTTGTACCGCTTGATGATTAACATCGCGAATGCGATCATACACTTCTTGCCGATGCACAGGCACAGAGCGCGGAGCTTCAATGCCTAACTTTACAAAGCCGCGATCATATCCTAAAACCGTTACCTTGATCGTTGAACCAATCGTAACAACTTCACCAATTTTCCGTGAGAGAACTAACATAGTGCCATCCTTTGTCTGTGTATCGTTTCGTCTGTGTGTATGAAAAGCAGGAAGAAATTATTAGTGCATGATCTTATGCTTTGGGTTGTACAACAAAATCCGTTTGATATCGTTCTGACGACAACACAATCTGTTCGCCCAGCATCGTTTGACTATTCATAATGATAGGTGCTTTCATATTGATGCTAATCTGCCCTTGGGAAAGATTAACAACAACAAACACCGTATTCTGTGTTGGATCGACATCAAGTGCAGGCTTGTACTGCATATCGATTATCAGCGCATTAATAATCGGCAATCCGATAGTCGGATCTTCAATAGCAATTAACCACTGAATCGGCGCGGTACTATCATCGCTAATCAGCACATACTCGGTCAAATGGGTAAAGCCAATGATACCATTCGGAAAGATAAAAATCTGTTCCGGGGCGATCGTTAACTCACCAAATTGGTGTGTTGTTATGGTTCGTACTGTATGAGTTGCGTCCTGCATAGATAATTCCGATAAATTCAACGTACACACTCTGCAAATGAGCATGATCTTCATGAGAACATATGTTCTTCTCTTGACAATAATAGTATCGGCTTGATACTGTCAGAAATGAAATAGCTTTCTGCAAAGAGCATGAAACTTTTTTACAGAAGGAATCTACAAATTTCAAGTGATTTTAGTTACGGCGAATTCACATAGCCCTGTGTTGTTGGTCGCTGAGGAGGTATCTCACGAATGAGAATCTCCACGCGACGGTTACGATTTCGCCCTTCCTGAGTCGCATTATCGGCAATTGGCTGCTGAGAACCAACACCCTGCACTTCGACGTATTTATCATACACACCGTGCTCAATACAATAGTATGCCACAGCAAGTGATCGTGCCGTTGAGAGATGCCAATTAGATTCAAATTGAAAACTTCGGATATTGATGCTGTCGGTATGTCCTACAAAAACAATATTGCGTAAGCGACTTATCCGTGCTAATGCTCGTGCTAATGTATCAAGCATGGATGTACTTGTAGGACGAATTTGCGCTTTGCCTGATTCAAAAAGAACACCTTCGCCCAAACGAACAATAATGCCCTCCGGCATTCGTAAAACATCTGCACTGCCGTTTTGCAATAATCCACCTAATGCAGAACGAACATCACTTTCTATTTGCTCATCCGAGATTGGCGCCTGCATACCACTACCATCTTGGCGGTACATTTGTTGTGGCACACCTTGTTGTCCTTGTAAAACACCATTGCCTCCGGGTAATGCAGAAACATTATGCAATGAATCTGCTTTTTTGTGGTTGGGTTGAAAATACTTATTCATTGCAGTTGCTACTTCTTGAAATTTCGAAGCATCCGTTTGCGATGACGCATAGAGAATTACAAACAGTCCCAACAAAAGCGTAATCATGTCAGCATATGTCAGTAAATATCGCTCTTGCTGATTATGATCATCGGTTGATCTCTGTTTCTTTCGACGAGAATAACGTGATTCTGTCATAGTTGCGCTCCTTGCGATACAGAATGATTGCGCCCTTTCCAGACTACCGAAGTCTTCAGAAGAAAAAATGGTGAAATGAGTTCCAACAATAAAAAGAATGGTGTAGCAATCACTGACCATCGTTGTAAATATGTCATGCGTAACTCTCGTAACGATGGATAATAGACCAACATATCGCATATCCAACGGAAGAAAACAAAACCTGCTGTCACGATCCATTCTCCTTGCCATGCGGCAGTAGCGATCCCAAGCCAGAGTGCTGTTGACGACAGTACGAAAATTGTTGCTCGCCAACCAAGCGCTTTCCCACCCGTCGCCCAACGATGCTGTTGCCGAAGAAACTCTATGAATGTTTGGCAGGGTTGTGTAGTTACTTTTAAACGTCGATCACAGACATACCGAATACGCCATGCAGTACGTGCAACTGCTTGAAGTAAAGCTAAATCTTCAGTAACAGAAAATGGAATGTTTTCGTACCCACCAATCTCATCATAAACACTTTTACGAAGAGTAATGTTGTTCCCAAAGCATCCGAGAGGCTGGCGTATGCCAACGCCTGCACTTGCCATGGTATGATTAAATACCCACATCAAACCCTGTACGCGCGCAAATATGTTTGGCTGATTGATGACTGTAAACGATGGCATCATACCGACACGATTATCAGACAGAACTTTCGCGGCGGTCGTAAGCCATGCCGACTCTACCGTGCAGTCTGCATCGGTCATCATCAACAGTTCTCCACCTGCTTGTTGAATGCCGATATGCAAAGCACGAGGTTTGCCGCGCAATGACGGTGCACTTGTTGCATAATCGGCTGTATGCACTAGGCGCAATGACCTATACTGTTGTTGTAATCGCTCCACAATTTCTACGGTGGCATCATCTGATTGGTCATTAACGACAATCACTTCAAAACATTCTGGAGGGTAGGTACTTTCCATAATCGAGCGGATACACTGTTCGATATTCTGCTCTTCATTGCGTGCCGGTACGATAACAGAAATGAATGGACGGGAATCTATACGTTCGTCAATCACATACAGACGTTCGCGCATAGCACCGACAACAAAAAGAATTGTACGAACACCGTACAGAAGCAAGGCGGTGATATAAATCACCAGAAGAGGCAGAGAAAGTGACTCTATCATGAGCGATGATAAAAACAAAGATGTGCTAACACAGAGTCAATCGAGAATAGTAGATACAACAACGGCAAGCAAATTACACTTGCTTGCCGTTTTTCTTTATCAAAAAGTATACAACACTCTGACAATGCTATACTTTTTTATTATGCTTACTCAAAATCAGTTTCCGTTACAGGAATATGCTGATTTAATGTTTGCTCCGAGGTGTAGTTTTCTGCACCGGGGACAGGATGGTTGGCGTTGTATGTGTCAATCACTGATTGATTTTTCCCTTTCAAGAATTCTACTGCCGACAACACCATTTTCTTCGCTTCTTTGTCGAATTCAATACACTTGAGTGGAATATTTTCATCCACGCGGAAGTAATCAGCAATGTTTTTCACAGGAGCGAAAGAAAGTTGCGATGTTGGCACGAAACCATCAACTCCCTCCGGCAATTCCACAATCAATCCTTTCTCGATAATGCGTACAACACGACCTTCGGTCTCTGTACCAACACGATAAGTATCAGCAAAGACATCCCAAGGATTATCGCGTACTTGTTTATGACCGAGCGAAATACGACGTTGATCTAAGTCTATACCCAAGATAACAACATCCATTTCATCGCCTTTTTTCACAAACTCTCCGGGGTGACGAATTTTTTTCGTCCATGACAAGTCACTGATATGCACAAGACCATCAACACCCGGCTCAAGCTCAACAAAGACACCAAAGTTCGTGATGTTGCGCACGATACCGCTGTGTTTGGAATCTACCGGATATTTAGCAAGAAGTTCTTGCCATGGATCAGGAGAGAGTTGTTTCATACCAAGCGACAAGCGTTTGCTACCCTTGTCGATAATGAGGACAACAGCATCAACGGTTTGTCCCATCGATACGATTTGTGATGGATGTTTGATATGCTCTGTCCATGACATTTCGCTGATGTGGATAAGACCCTCGATACCTTTCTCGATTTCGATAAATGCACCGTAGTCGGTAAGCGATACGACTTTGCCGGTAACTTTCGTTCCCACTTCGTATTTCTCGCCAATCGTATCCCATGGATGCGAGGTAAGCTGCTTAATACCAAGCGAAATACGTTTTTTGTCTTCATCAAAATCAAGAACAACTACTTTAATTTTTTCGTCAAGTTTAACAACTTCCGATGGATGTGATACACGACCCCATGAAAGATCAGTAATGTGGACAAGACCATCAACACCACCCAAGTCAACAAACACACCAAAGTCAGTAATTGCCTTAACGCTACCTTCAAGAACAAGACCTTTTTCAAGTTTCTCGAGAATCTCTTCGCGAACACCTTTGAGTTGCTCTTCGAGAAGAACTTTATGGCTTACAACAACATTCTCGTTGGGGTGATTGATTTTTACAACACGAACATCAAGAATACGGTCGATCCATGCATCGAAATCGCGCACAGGCTTCACATCAATTTGCGAACCCGGCAAGAATGCTTCCAAGCCCATCAAATCAACAACCATACCGCCACGAATACGACGAAGTAAGCGTGCCTTCAAAACTTCTTGACGCTCAAATGCACCATTAACACGCTCCCATGTACGCATGAAATCAGCGCGACGGCGTGAAAGGATCAATTTACCGTCTTTGTCTTCGAGACTTTCAAGGAATACCTCAACTTCATCACCAATACGATACTCTTCCCATGTCGAAAATTCTTGGCGTGGAATAATACCAACCGACTTAAATCCGATATCAACCGTAACTTCACTGTCATTGAGTGTCAAGATGCGACCTTTGATCAAGTCATTTTCTTGAATTTTCGACAATGTCTTGTCAAACAAGTTTTCAAAATCTGCTGATGCAGACATCATAGAATCAAAATCGCCATCCATAATGGATGCTACTGAGAAACGCTTGTGCGCGTTAGGGCGTGGCTTCTCGCCTGCCTGTGACGATACGAGTTGTTCGTCTTGTACTTCGGACATAGATGCTCCGAATGTTGAATAAAAGTGAAACAAACTGTGAATTACTCCCCTTCAGATGCTTTGCTCAAGCGAGCATTGGGGAAAAGAACACGAAAATACCGTTTAAAATGGGTTTTACCAAACGACTTCGATTGACCCATTATTAACTCTCCCATAGAGTGCGTGTTCACGACACTACATTGATTGCCGCTTCATATTCAACAGAATCTTTTCTATTTTCCTTTCATTGTATGCAGTTTCCCTTGCATACCATTCCTCTCATATCGTCTTTGTACGAGTTCTTCAAGAGAACATAACTCATGGGGAATCTTGTTTTAATGACCTTTTTATCAAACTGCTATGTTGACCTGGTACTACAATCGTTCTATTGCCAGCAAACTGTTGCTTGGATTTCTTGGTGTAGCACTCCTTGTCATTGGAGCCGGAGCTATCGGCTATCGTGCGACAGCCAATATGTCGCATAATGCTGTACAGATGTACGATCAACAGTTTGTACCTCTAAGCATCATTTCACGAATTACTGAAAGCTATCAACGCACGCGGGTCTATGCCCAAAATTTCATCATTATTGATGATGAGAACGAACACAAGAAAATGTGGAAAACAGTTCAAGAAATCTATGCTCGTATGGACTCTCTTTCGGCAGAGTATGGCAAACTTGTTCCTGCCGATGACCATAATAGTGCAGCTTTACTGAAAAAATTCAACGATAGTTTGGCATATTTCAAAAGTACATATGCCGAGATCATGGCAATGGCTCGGCGTGGTGAAAAAGACTCTGCCATACACTACTATCGTCATGGTCTCGGCTCGGTGTCAGCGCGAGGCATGTATGCCATGATTAACCACTTAACGAATGCTAATCTTGTATTAGCGCAACAAGCAAAGGAAAACTCCCTACGAGAATTTTACTTTGTTCAAATGATGCTGACAGGGTTTACCGTCCTTGCCCTCCTCGTCGCTGTTGGTATTGGAATTGGCGTAGCACGCACAATTGGCGCACCAATTCGAGAGCTAGAGTCTGCCGCTGAACGCGTTGCCTCGGGCGATACAGCCATTCGTGCCCTGTGTGTCAGCTTTGATGATGAAATCGGCAGCCTTGGACGATCGTTTAACACTATGGTCTAAAATATAGACAGCCTATTACGTGTGACTCGTCGTCAAAATGATGAAAATGCTGTCATCGCACAACGGGCAGAAGAAGCAAAGACACTCTCACAAGCACAACAGCAAGAACTTGCCGATAATGTTGGTATGATGCTGAAAAGTATGAATGCTTTCTCCGAAGGTAATCTAGCCGTACGCTTGCCGC
>DHLT01000190.1:0-435 GCA_002405405.1 Ignavibacteria bacterium UBA4661
CGCTGAATGATCAAGAACTAACGGAAAACAACCGTGCCTTGCACCAGCAGAAGCAAGCGCTTGAGCAGGCATATATCGAATTGAAAGAAACGAAAGATAAACTTGATCAAGCAGAGCAGATTGCAAAACTATACTCAGAATTGGAGGAAAAAAATCTCAAGCTAAAAGAATCAGAGGAATCACTCAAACGCAATATTGATGAGTTAATGCTGGCTAAAGAGCGTGCAGAAGCAGCAACTAAGGCGAAATCAGAATTCCTTGCCAACATGAGTCATGAGATTCGTACACCGCTGAATGGTGTTATCGGTTTTGCTGATTTGCTCTTACGCTCAAAACTCGATGACACACAGCAGCAGTATTTACACACGCTCACACAATCGGCAAATCTTCTTTTGAATCTCATTAACGATGTTTTGGATTTTTCAAAAATTGAAG
>DHLT01000190.1:532-977 GCA_002405405.1 Ignavibacteria bacterium UBA4661
TTTTGGATTTTTCAAAAATTGAAGCTGGCAAACTCGAACTCAGTATCGATAAAACGAATCTTTTTGATATGGGCGAGCAAACAGCTGATATTGTGAAATTCCTAGCTCATGACTCCGACGTCGAACTTTTGCTCAATATACCGCCTTTTGCACCACGCTATGTATGGTGCGATCCCGTGCGTATTCGTCAGGTATTGGTCAATCTCTTGAGTAATGCTGTGAAGTTTACTCAACAAGGAGAAGTCGAGATCAAAGTCGAAGTTGGCGAGCGCGACGAATCCGGTACAACAGAATTCATTTTTTCTGTCCGTGATACAGGTATTGGCATTGCAAAGGAATATCAAGAGAAAATTTTTGAAGCATTCTCTCAAGAAGATGCCTCCACAACGCGTAAATTCGGTGGTACGGGGTTGGGGTTGACGATTTCCAATAAATTGCTTCATTT
>DHLT01000190.1:1187-5838 GCA_002405405.1 Ignavibacteria bacterium UBA4661
CGCTTCTTCTTTCGTATTCGTCTCTTGGCAGAGCAAAGTAAAGCTGCAATCAATAACAATCTTTCGCGTATTCGGCGAGTATTGGTGGTTGATGATAATGCAAATAATCGCTTGATTGTCCGTGATATGCTTAACCAGCAACATATCGAGGTACAGCAAGCATCGAATGGTATTGAAGCCTTACAATTGCTGCAACAATATGCGTATGACGCAATTGTAATGGATTACCATATGCCCTATATGGATGGATTACAAGTGATTCGCCATATACGCAACGATTTGCGATTGATTAAAGAGCGTGCACGTATTGTTCTTCTTCACAGTTCATCCGATGAACAGTATGTCGCCAAAGAATGCGCGGAATTAGGTGTTGAGGTGCGTATTGTCAAGCCAATCAAATCGTATCAGTTGTTTTCTGCATTGAGTCGGTTGTATGCCCAAGATCCGGCTCCTCCGGTATTGACGGGTATCACGGGGTTTATGGAGTTTGTTGTGCCTTCTCAAGGCAATGGGGGGCAGGGAGCTGAGCCTCCTCAAGATAGGGCGAACAGTGTACAAGTTCCCCAATCGACTGTAATATTACCGGATGCTCCGAAGGGTGGCGGAAAAGTAACAGATGCGATTCGATTAAATCAGACTCCATTGCCATCCATACGAATATTAATTACCGAGGATAATCCTGTTAATATGATGTTGGCAAGGGCAATTCTCGAAGGATTTTTACCCGCGGGAACGACTATTTATGAAGCTGTGAATGGTCAAGAGGGAGTAGCACAATTTATCAAGCATCGTCCGCACTTTATTTTGTCGGATGTTCAGATGCCGGTTATGAGCGGGCACGATGCAACTAAAGCTATCCGAGCTTATGAAAAAGAACATGGCTTACACCGTACCCCGATCATTGCGCTTACGGCAGGTACTATTAAAGGCGAGCGTGAGCGTTGTGCTGAAGCAGGTATGGACGATTACATTACCAAGCCTGTTGTTGCTTCCACGATTGAGCAGATGTTGGAAAAATGGCTGTATCCACAGTTTCAGCAAGCACATGAGAAAGATTTGATTGATCAGGGGACTTCTAATTCGATGCTCGATGGTCAAAGCAGTTCGAATGGTATGGAGAAATCCGATATTGATATCCGCGAACATTTTGATCCTGAGAATTTGATGAAGCAATTCAGTGGCTATGCGTCATTATTCGAGCGTTCGCTGGAAGTATTCAAGGTGGAGGTGATTGAGAAAATGCCTCAATTACTGTATAGTGCGCTTCAATTAGAAGATAGAGAACAAGTACGTTTTTGGGCACATCGCACCAAGGGTAGTGCAGCTTCAATGGAATGTACTATTCTTCGCAACCTATGCGCTGAGTTAGAAGAGATAATTGCTAACCATCCCGAGACAGCAATGACAGTCATTCAAGAGCATGTCCAGGCTATTATTGCTGAAATAGAAATACTCCGAGGAATCCTACAAAACAATGAAGCAGTTTTGGTGCGTTGACAAAAGTATTTACGCATACATACTGACTGCATTGGCTTTTTGTTGTGCCACCGACAGAGCCGTACCTGCATGATCCAAAAGTTCGCGAGCAGAGTGTTGCTGTACAAGTTCTGCAACACCTATACTTACCGTAGCGGCGAGCTGTCTGCCCTGATAATGTAAAAGCGTCATTGCCGCATCTTTACGAATGCGCTCAGCAATAATATGAGCTTCGTGAAGAGATTTCTGAATAAAGAGTACGGAGAGAACTCTTCGATCGTAGCGTGCAATGATATCAAATTCGCGAGTATGTTTACGGATGATTGTAATGATGTGGCTGAGTACCAATGACTCTAATGCTGGGTCGGCGTCAAGATTGAGTGCGGCATATTCATCCAAAGCAAGCATCGCACACGAGATACCGGACATAAAGTATTTTGCACGAATAAATTCTTCTTCGGCACGTTGGATAAATGCCGGGGCATTCAAGAGACCTGTTGTATTGTCATGAAGTGCATTACTTGCAAGCAAAGTGCGTAGAGTCTGTTGTTCTAGTAAGGAACCTACTGCATCGGCGATGGCTTCTGCCAAGCGAATATCTTGTCGCGTGAGCATGGTCAGAGCGTCTTCTTCGATAACAAGTGCACCATAACAATAGGTTGACGAAATGATAGGTACGGCTGTACAATACGATTGCTCTAATTGAGCCTCATTATTACTGAGGCGTATTGTGTTACCCGCTACAGGGAGCATCTCTTGTAAATAGGAGTGAAGAATTGTCTTCCCAACAAGTGAGTACTGCAAATCAATATTGACACCCTGCAAACGTTGCTGTTGCTCTGAGGCAGAGTGTACACGAGCAATATGCCATGTACCTTGATTATTAGCGCAAACAACAGCCATCGAAAAGCAATGTGGTAAGCGCTCATGAAGTGCATCGAGAGCGGCTGAACAAAGCTCCTCGCGTGAAGCACGCTGGTGCAGCATACTGCGAAATTTTTCTAATGCTGCTACGATTCGTGCTGACTGCATTAAGTCATATTTATCGTTATAGCTATGAATCAAACCACTCAACAAACGAGTAAAATGTCCTAAGAAGAGAACGGTAGACTCATCATAGGCGTCGTCTTCGTTTGTGTCTGAGGTAAGAATACCAATCACAACACCATCATACATAATAGGTACACCAACAAAGGAGCGTGTTTGGGAAGGTGTATGATAGTAGGGTAATAAATCTAACTCCGCACTTGGGTTGATTTCAGTTAAAATTTCAGGTTTGGCAATAACCCCAATTTGACTGAGTACGTCATTGCCAATAGGAATCGTTGCACCACTAATAAGTGCGTCAGGAATATCAGATATTTTTTCTTCGATAATAAGCTCGGCACGTTCGGCATTGACCCATGCGAAAAGTACGGTACGTGCCGGTATGACAGAGCGAATAACGCGAAGGACACGTTGAAGTAGAAAGTCGAATTCTAAGCGCGGTTCATCACGATCTGCGGGTAAATTCTCTTCCGAAAAATCTTGAGTCTGTACGCGAAACATCAAGCGTTTATGGGTGCTTGACGGGGACTCTTCGTCTCTATCACTGTCTTTGTTTTGATGAGCAGCATCATGATGGGTAGGAGGAGTTTGCTCTTCAGGAAGCAATGGCATTGTCTCGAGGGCGATAGCTCCAAGAGGTGTTGTTGTATTGAATGATTCTTCGGGCGCAGATAACTCATTCTCTTCGCTTGTGTTATTTGTTGGCGGTGAGGCATGTGTTGCCATTGAATTATCGATAGCCGAAATAGACGTTGACAATTCAATTGGTTGAGTCGATGATAGCGTCGTCGGTAGATCGAATAACTCAGTCGAGGAGGATTGATTAGCACTATCTGATGACGGAGAAGTAGGATGCTCTTCAACAGCGTGTGTCGGTATAGGTGACGGAAGTGATACTGAAATATCTTGTTGAGAGGATGATGTATCTAAAGAGATTTCGCTGAAATCATCACTGAAATCATCAAACACCAATTTTTTAACCGGAGTTACACGCTCTTCAGGAGACTGATTTGTATCGATGTTCAATACGGCAGATGGTGAAGAGATAGACTGCTCTTCTTCTTCGATTGAAGTCTGTTGTAGCGAAGGTGTGCTTTGTTCCTCCTGCGGTATCTGTTCGATTTTATTGGCAAGAGGATCGTCTGCAAAAACACTTTCGGTAAAATCATCAAATACCAATCGTTTTGCGCCATCTTCTTTTTTGATGATAGTACGAAAATTGGGTTGCTCTTGTATGCGGATAGTACGCAGTCCTTCCGGCGGAATATCTCGTGTGCGCTGACCAAGCAAAACAAAGAGACCTACGCCACCAAGTACACTCACACAAATGCCAATAAGGCGTATTGCTGTATTATCAATAAAGATGGCAATACCAATACCGATGGCAATCGCAAGGAGTGCAGGAAAATCTGTGGAAAGCTGGAGAAGTTGGAAGGGATTCGAGGAGCGTTTTGCCATAGAGCAAACAATGCAAATGTGAAAAGCAGGAGAACACGAAGAAAAGATTGACCAGCGAAGAACTGCACAGATGTGACGATGCAAAAGCCGTGCAGAAAGACCGATGATTGATAGGCTATATCTGCGCCAATGCAGATACTTGATACAATTGCCATGAGGCAAGCGTCATGCCGTCCCAAATGACACCAGTGCGAATATACTCGTTGATTTCGTCTTTTGAGAGTTCCAAATATTCAAAGTCTTCAAATTCGTCTTGTGGTAGTGGATCATCGATAAGTCCATCAGCAAAAAAGACATAGCACAATTCGTCAGTAACACCATTACAAGGGTTGAATGTACCAAGATGCTCAAGTCGTGTAGCACTGACACGCGCTTCTTCGCGGAGTTCTTTTTGTGCGGCGTGGTCGGGTGATAAATCTAGAGGTTTTCCACCGCCGGGGAATTCAATGCTTGGCTTTTCAGGGTTGAGGTAGCGAATCTGTCGCTGAAGAAGAAATGTTCCTCGCTCAGTACGAGGGACAATCATGACAGAGCCGGGTGTATGTACATAATGGTATTCACCTTGTGAGCCGTCTGCCCGTTCAAAAATATCAAACCCGTATTGCCAATACGGGTTTGTATATTTCACCTCTGTTGAGATTCTCCGAAATTCTTGCAACATGTCTTATCA
>DHLT01000201.1 GCA_002405405.1 Ignavibacteria bacterium UBA4661
CGCTTTGCTTCTCGTTACTATTTCCAACTAAACCGCACGAACGATAACGCGGCTACGTATAGCTCTATACTGCCATAAGACCTCCCAGTAAAAATTTGTGTAAAATTTTTTGGTTGTGAAAAGAAGGATACGCACACGCGAAGTTTTTTTATGCACTGAGCATTTCCCCACAAGGGTACGAACGCTTTTTTGCGAGAACTAGATTTGCAAGACAAGCAGTATATGCACATAACTTTCTGCGCGATGAGCATTTTTTTCTATTGCACAAACAAAAATGCTAACACTTCATTAACAATTCAAGTTACAGCATTTTTCATGTAATAGAAAAAAAATGTAGTAATTGTATTTAGATAAACAAAAACAGGGTTTGAAGATATCCTCTTCAAACCCTGTTTCATGTACGACATATTGTGTTATTAATACCCCAAGCCTACAAGCCATTCGGGAGTCATTTTTGATGAAGAGAGTTCTTCGGAAGAAGATGCCATGCGACTTGCAAGAAGTTTTTCGATGTATTTGCCAAGAATATCACATTCGATATTAACATGCGCTCCCACGGTCAGGCTGTGCAGGACTGTTACACGCCATGTGTGGGGAATGACGGCAACCGTAACAAGCGTATCTTGTATGTCGGCTACCGTCAAACTCACACCATGAATGCAAATCGAACCTACCGGCACGATATAGCGTGTATAGTGCTCCGGTACACGAACCGTGAGCATCCAACTTGTTCCCAATTCTTGAATGGTAACGACCTCTGCACGGCAATCAACATGCCCTTGTACAATATGCCCACCCATGCGCGCACCGAGTTGCATGGCACGTTCCAGATTAACATACTGCCCCACGCGAAGTTGCGCAAAGGTTGTTTTCTTCATCGTTTCTTCAACGGCTTCTACGTCAAACTGAGTCGGTGTACAAGCGACAACCGTTTGGCAAACGCCATTAATGGAAATGGAGTCATCGACCTTAACATCATTCATAATGGTACTTGCTCCGACGGTGATACGATAGCCGCCACCCTGCGGACGCACGGCACGAATGATGCCCATTTCTTCGACAAGACCTGTGAACATAGAAGATAGAGAAGTATAAAAGAAGGTATGAAAATCGGAAGCTATGAGCAGAATACTGAAGAATTACCATTTCGGCGTGAAGCCCATATTCCACCAGATGAACGCAAAGAAGTCCGCTTTGGCTTCAATCACCTTTGCTGTTGGCTTGCCTGCGCCATGTCCTGCTTTTGCATCGATGCGGATCAGTACAGGATTCGTGCCGGTATGAGCCGCTTGTAAGGTTGCCGCAAATTTGAATGAATGTGCCGGAACAACACGATCATCATGATCGGCAGTCATGACCATTGTGGCAGGATATGCCGTGCCATTTTTGAGAGCATGAATCGGCGAGTACTTGTAGAGATATTCAAACATTTCTTTGTTATCATCTGAGCGACCATAATCACCTGCCCATGCCCAACCAATCGTAAAGCGATGGTAGCGCAACATGTCGAGAACGCCAACTTCGGGTATTGCTACGCGCATCAAGTCCGGACGTTGTGTCATGACCGCACCAACAAGTAAACCACCATTCGATCCGCCATTGATTGCTAAGTATGCGCTCGATGTATATTGCTTGGCAATCAAGTATTCTGCCGCGCCGATGAAATCATTAAACACATTTTGTTTTTTGAGTTTGGTGCCTGCTTCATGCCATGCTTCACCATACTCTGTGCCACCACGAAGATTCACCACGACATAGATACCACCTTGCTCCAACCATGCCATGTTCGTAATGCTAAAGCCCGGTGTCATACTAATCTGAAAGCCACCATAGCCATAGAGCAGTGTTGGATTTTTACCATTAAGCGCAATGCCTTTTTTGTGAATAATAAACATTGGTACACGTGCACCATCTTTACTTGTAAAGAAATGTTGCTCAGTGACATAATCATCGGTGTTGAGTTTTACTTCTGTTTTACGGAAAATCGTTGATGTTTTTGTTTTCACATCAAAACGATAAATCGTTGGTGGCAGAGTATAGGAAGACACAGTGTAAAAGAGTTCTGTTTCATTCATCTCGCCACCAAAGCCACCTGCCGAGCAGATGCCGGGTAGTGCTACTTCACCATCACGCGAGCCATCAAGATTATGGATATAAATTTTGGTAGAAGCATCTTTCAGGTAATTCAAAAAGATTTTTCCTCCGGCAATCGTCGCGCTTTGGAGATTCTCTTTGGCTTCGGGAATAATTTCTTTCCATGCAGAGCGATCAGGATTATTAGGGTCGATTAATACCACGCGATTGTTCGGTGCACCGATATTGGTAAAGCAATAAAACTTGCCATTGACAACTTCGATCACAGAAATATCATCTTGAAATCCTGCAACAAGTGGAGAGAATTTTGCATTCATGTCATTGGCTTTTTTGAACCATAGGGCATTACCACTCGTACCTTCGGAGATATTCAAAAAAGCATACTCTTCATTGTCATCAAGATAGACGCTATGGTTACGTTGGGCATGGTCTTTATCCTCGTACACGAGGACATCTGTACTTTGCGGGGTGCCGACTTTATGGTAATACACTTTGTGATATTCATTCTTGACGGAGTATGCCTTATTCTTGTCTTTCGGTGCATCATAGCGACTATAGAAGAAGCCATCACCACGCCATGAAATGCCGGAGAATTTCGCCCATTCAATGTGATCGGCAAGAACCTTGCGTGTGGCAATTTCCATGACATAAAACTCTGTCCAGTCAGAGCCGCTGCGCTGAACGCCATACCCTAAGTATTTACCATCTTTCGAGATTGATGTCGAAGCAAGTGCGGCAGTGCCATCGTTGGAAAGCTTGTTGGGGTCGAGTAATACTTGCGGCTCGGCAGAGAGCGAGGTTTGCATGTAGAGGACGCTTTGGTTCTGCAAGCCATCATTTTTCGAGAAGAAATACATGCCTGCTTTTTTCGAGGGCGAGCTGTATTTGGGGTAATTCCAAATCTCCGTCAAACGTTTTTTGAGTTGCTCGCGGAAAGGAATTTTTTCCAGATAGCTGAAGGTTACTTTGTTTTGTTCTTCAACCCATTGCTCTGTTTCGGGAGCACGATCATTTTCGAGCCAGCGATACGGGTCGGAAACTTTTGTACCGAAATACTCATCGGATTGTTCCACTTTTTTCGTGGTCGGATATTTTCCTGTAAAAACTGCTTGTGGGGCAGTTTGTGCAGACATGGTCAACGATGTTGTCAGCATGAATGTTCCTGCTACAATAGAGTGCATAGCATGTCGTGCTATGCGAAACAAAAGAAGTGATTTGTGCATATATGAAAGAGAATGTGAAGAAAAAGAGGGAAACGATATGAAAGAGTTTGATGCGATTGAGTTCTGCAATGAGCTACATCCTGTGTACCTGCAGAATGAGACTGTAGAAATTCTTAGCGTTTAAGCACAAGATAATCATAGTGGATAAGCGGTTTCTGGCGCTGTTTACCCATCACTTCGCGGGCTTTGGCAGAGCCATATTGTGCCATACCATAACCAATGGGTTTGCTCTGTTCATCAATGATTTTGATGATATCACCTTTGTCAAAGTTACCATCAATAGCGGTAATTCCCACAGGCAGAACACTTGCCGCATTATTGCCGGAGATAAGAGCGGAGCGTGCTCCGGCATTGATGGTAATCGTTGCTTTTTCATGTCCTTCAGAGTGCGATATCCACCGTTTGACACCCGATGTTTCGTCATGCGGAACGAAGGTTGTTCCGACTCGCTTACCACTGACAATATCCAACATAATATCAGTGCGCAAGCCATTGGCAATATGCACGGCAATACCTTCTGTCGCGAGTTTTTCTGCAATACCTGCTTTGGTAATCATGCCACCACGCCCGAACTGCGATTTCTCCGGCGAAATGATGTTTGACCATTGATCTTTACTTAAAGCTGCGCTCGGTATGATAAGGGGAATAACCTTCGAGGTTGCAAGTTTGGGATTGCCATCATACACACCATCGACATTGGTTAAGATAATCAGGCGTTTGGCGCGAAGCATCGAAGCAAGTAAACCGGATAGTTCGTCATTATCCGTGAACATCAATTCGGTAACAGATACGACATCGTTTTCATTGACGATAGGAATAATATCCTGACCCAATAAACCGACAAAGCAATTCCGCATATTAAGATAGTGTCGGCGATCGCGGAAATCTTCTTTGGTTACCAAGACTTGCGCGCAAGGGATATCATGCTTAGCGAAGAAATTTCGATAGACATTGAGAAGTTCGATTTGCCCGACCGATGCAAAGATTTGACGTTGGGTAACGGTATCCATACTTTTGGGGAGTACAATCGAGCCACGCCCTGCTCCTACTGCACCGGATGATACGAGGACGATTTTTGCGCCTTGTTCGCGAAGTCGTGCAATCTGCTCAACTAGGGACTGCATGATATCATGATTGAGCAAATGATTGCTTTGGGCAAGAACATTCGTTCCAATTTTGATGACGATAATGTGTTGAGATAACTTTTTTTTCATAGGCATTGCTATGAGTAGTACATGATACTGTTGAAAGAAGATCTGTGAAGAGCATATCCGAAGAGAACACCGAAGCGAAATTGTGGTTTTTCAATGGATTCCCACGCAAAACTTACACAGATTTTTATTGTGGAACTATGAAGACAGTATGACATAGTATGATGACAGAGAATGATGTCAAAAGAATGATCACGCT
>DHLT01000207.1:0-235 GCA_002405405.1 Ignavibacteria bacterium UBA4661
TTATCACGGGGTGGATAGTTGCGTCCCTCACAGCCACGACTGTCGAACCCACGATTGTCGCGTGGAGGGTAGATACGTCCCTCTCTGCCGCGATTGTCACGGGGAGGATAGTTACGCCCTTCTCCACTGCGATTGTCGCGCGGAACATAGTTGCCACGATTGTCATTGCCACGGATGTCAAAGCAACGAATGTCACGCGGCTGGTATAAAAAAACAAAAAAAAAACGAATATAAT
>DHLT01000207.1:526-2190 GCA_002405405.1 Ignavibacteria bacterium UBA4661
GTCAAAGCCACGATTATCACGCGGAGCATAATTGCCACGATTGTCATTGCCGCGACTGTCATTACCACGAGTGTCGAAATTTCGAGTACGGCTATCGGGATAGCGTGGCGGTGGCGGAGTCGATTGAGGCTGTTGTAAATAGCGATTACTGTATGTACTGAATGCACCCGTTTCCGAGGTTCGAGGTGATTGAGAGCGGTGGTACGTATTAGGTGCGAAAGTCGTGCGCATATTGGCACCCTCACGATTACCAATAGCATCTTCGCGCGTTTCTTGCGGTGGCTCAATGTCCGCCGCCGGACGTTCGTTGGCGGTATAGGAGTTAAAATACTCCGAATCATTCGGCTCATAGCCGAGATCTTTTTTACGTTTGCGGTATTGCATAACAAGTATCCCCGAAAAAAGCGTCACTGTTTACGTTGTGCGTACTCGGTGTTATGAGATTGAAAACACATAACGAGAATAACATTGACGGAAGAACAATAAAAATGTTGTGAATGATATGAATTACGGAATGACAATACGAATAGGAGACATTATAATCGGCTTCTGAACTACGACTTGGGCTGGCGCACAGCGCGGAGGTATTCCACGATAGCAGGAATGCACGACACGATGATAATGCCGACAATTAACAAACTGAAATTTTTCTTAATAATAGGAAGATTGCCAAAGAAAACGCCCAAATACACGAATGATGCTACCCATGCAATACCGCCAAGAACATTGTAATTGAAAAAATGTCGGTAGCTCATATTACCGATACCGGCAACAAAAGGAGCGAATGTGCGAACGATCGGTACAAAGCGTGCAAAGATGATTGTTTTGCCGCCATGCTTTTCATAAAAGGCATGGGTTTTTTCGATGTAAGATGGTTTTATCATTCTACTGATGAATGTTGGATTAGCGTGATCAGGATGCAGCCATCGCTGACCGAAGGTTTTGCCGATATGATAATTCACAGCGTCACCGGCAATAGCTGATAAAATAAGCAAGAGAACGAGCAGATGAGGATTGAGTGCACCGGTTGCCGCGATTAATGCCCCGGCGGCAAAAAGAAGCGAATCACCCGGAAGTAAGGGCATGACTACCAAACCTGTTTCACAAAAAATAATAGTCACCAAAATCACATAGGTCATCGTGCCGTACTGCATCATAATTTCAGCCAAGTGCTGATCAACATGCAGAATAAAATCAATCACCAACAGTACAAAATCCATGAGCAACAATCCTTAAGAACAGCAATTCCTGTATACAACAATCAACATGAGTTTATCGCAATGAGTTTATCTTGTCATGGGGTAAGGAATTAACCCTCCCAAACACCCATTGCACAAAATTTTTCGGTTCGTTTTGCAATCAGTTCGTCAGTTGGCAATGCCGACAAACGGGCAAGCTCATTCGTCAAGAGTGGTTTGAGGATATCAAACATGGCTTGGTGGTCGCGGTGTGCGCCACCGAGTGGCTCAGACACGATGACATCAATAACGCCAACTTTTTTCAAATCGGGAGCAGTTAGTCGCAATGCTTCGGCGGCTTGCTCTTTATAGTCCCAACTACGCCACAAAATGCTGGAGCACGATTCAGGGGCAATCACCGAGTACCACGAATTCTCCAACATAAAAATGGTATCCCCTATACCAATACCTAAAGCTCCGCCTGAG
>DHLT01000207.1:2297-7026 GCA_002405405.1 Ignavibacteria bacterium UBA4661
AGCTCCGCCTGAGGCACCTTCGCCAATAATTACAATCAGTACCGGTACGCGCAAACGTGCAAGGAGCTTCAAGTTGCGAGCAATTGCCTCGGCTTGCCCGCGCTCCTCGGCACCAATCCCCGGATATGCGCCCGGAGTGTCAAGCAAGCATACTACCGGACGGCGAAATTATTCTGCCATTTGGAATAGTCGATATGCTTTACGATACCCGTCCGGATCAGGCATACCGAAATTACGAAGAAGGTTCTGCTTTGTATCGCGTCCTTTTTGGTGTCCAACGACCATAACGGGCTGGTTATCTAGGGTTGCCCAGCCACCGACAATAGCAGGATCATCGCGAAATGCACGATCACCATGCAATTCCATGAAGTTTTCAAACATGCCATTAACATAATCAAGAGTGTAAGGTCGTTGCGGGTGGCGCGCCAACTGTACTCTCTGCCAGCGGGTGAGATTGGCATAGACTTCGCCGCGAAGCTGTTCTACGCGACTTTCTAAACGATCAATATCGCCGGCAAGACCGATCGCGCCTGTCATTGAGCGCATTTCGTCAATCTTGGCTTCTAATTCCACGATAGGTTTCTCAAAATCTAAAACAAAGCGAGTGGGTTGTTTTTGTGCCATACAAGAAAAATGGGCAGAGTCGCACCCAAGGAAAAATCAAAAAACAAAAAGAAGAAGTCAAAAAAGAAAAGAATACAGACAAATAGATGCCAGCAAGAACGATGAAAAAGAACCTTGCAAAATGCTCTTGAGTTTGAGCGTATTATGTCGTGTCGTTCTATTCTGATTTTTTGTTACTATGCCCGCCTGCCAAAAGAGTTATGTGCAAAAGAGGGTCACAGAGAGTATAATAGTGCTGCTTAACGACGGAAGAATGTTTTAGCTAATATTTCGATGTCAAACCACAGAGAGTATGAGCGTGCGTAATAATCATTGAGCCGTTGTATTGCCTGTATCGAAAGCTGTTCCGGTGAATGTATGTGCACAAGCCCTGTTAATCCTATTTTCCCCGGAGTTTGATTGTAAAAATGCTCTTGTTCGCCTGTGAAATGCACGAAATTATTTTGTAATGACGTTGTATCCTTGTGTTTCTTCTGCTGTGTTGCTGTGATGAACGGCTCCGTCGAATACAAACCGACTATGCTGTACAAACCTCGAAGAACTCCTGCGACCGCTTTGATAAATGCGCGCGCATCTGTAAAATGATGCGAACGTGCAGTACGATGGGTAAACGCGAAGCGCAAATATATTACGGGAATTCCGATTGACAAAAGCAAAAGCGCAATGACAATATCAAAACATCGTTTTACAAAGCGATTTTGTACAAGGAGGATATTATATTGTTGAATGGCTCCCATACCACTGAAGCGATCTTCGATACGTGCGGCAACAATATCGTCATACTTATCGGCAAATCGATATTGTGTTGTACCACTCACGGCAGCAATCCATTGCAAGTAGGTACTGCGTGGCAGTGTATGATCGGTAATAATCATTTCATCGATATCATATCCGGAGGCAAGAGAAGTTAAAAACTCCGCTCCCCCAATAATAGGTACATGCTCGACAACATCAGCCGGTATACATGATGTGTCGTCATGAGGTGCAGCAAGAATACCGACAAACTCTATCTCCGACGTTGTCGGGGAAAATTCTTCGGATTGCGTGGAGGCAAGAAGTGCGTCGGTAGCTTGCAAACGCAATGCTTCCATGATGGCAAGAGTTGCGGGATTTGCTCCGACAAAAGCAATACGTTTGCGACCTGCGCTACCGTATTGACCCCGTGCTGACAACAATAATCGTGTCAGGGCTGTTAAGATAACACTGATACCGATCGTCATCAAGACGACACCACGACTAAAGGCGAAAGACTTGAAGAAATATGTCAATGAGGACAGTACAAAAAAGCAAATCATCAAACCTGAAAATGCACGTCGCACCGAAGGCGGTTGAGCCGAAGAATATTCACCCGCCATAAGCAGTGAGAGTGTACTAACCATAGGTGCAACAATGAAGACCGTAGGATAGGCATATTCAGGAAAAGCAAACCAAGCATGTTTCCAAATGTATTGTGCAATCATGAGCGCAGTGCAAACCGAGATTGTATCGAACGCGATCATCATTACTGTACGCCGATAGCGTTCGATATATGCGATAAATGAGCGCAGGAGGATGCCAAGGTGAAGCAGAATCAAGAAAAAACGTGATTCTGCAAAATGCTTGCGTGCGAAAATTTCCATTGCCTCGTAGAACACTTTCACTTCACGCAGATTACTTCGTCGCGTGCTCTCGCCTTTATAGTGAATTACAGATGTTGTGTGCACATAATGGATTTCCCAGCCCGCAGATTTGATTCGATAGCAGAGATCTAAGTCTTCTCCATACATAAAGAAGTCAGGGTCAAAGCCATGTGTTTGCTCAAGTACTTCATGCCGCATGAGCATGAAAGCACCCATAAGCGCATCGACAGCATAGGTTTCATTTTCACTGCGAAATGTTTGATTGTATTGTCCGAAGAGTGGCGACCGCGGAAAGAGTGATTGTAAGCCGCTCAGTTTGGTAAACGATGCCCATGGTGAAGGGAAGCCGCGCCGACATGCCAATTGAAATGAACCATCGGCATTGAGCAATTTACATCCGCTTGCACCGACCTGCGGATGCGAGTCCATATAGTCGATCATCACGGCAAGCGATTCTTCGCCGACAAGAGTGTCAGGATTCAAGCACAATATGTATCGACCTCGTGCTTGCTCAAAGCCAAGATTATTCGCTTTCCCGAAGCCGAGATTCGTTGGTACTGCAATAAAGTTCACTTCTGGAAAATACGGTTGCAGATATTCCACGGAGCCATCGTGAGAGCAGTTGTCCACGACGATGATCTCACCACGCAAAGGGTGTCCGCTTGCCAAGCGATGTTCCAATGCTTTGCGAAGCGACTGTAAACAATGAAAAAGATAATCGCGTACATTGTAATTCACAATGACAATCGATAGGTCAAGCGGATATAGTCGTTCGGCATTGCTTGTTGGAGATGATGCCATACTATTGGGTAGTAGATGGGTATCGCCAATGGCAGAAGATTCGCTCTGAGGACTATAGAAAAATGGTGTTGTACGCACGAGAATAGGGCAAGACAATCAAAAAACTTCAGGACACACCAAGTGTATTTTGTTGGGAATGTATCATTCCAACGCGAGCAAAGTTAGCATTTTTGTAACTTGAAAATTCTCTTTGGTTATACTTTCTCTCATGGTGGAAATAATCTATGCTCCGTTCTCAGTATGGCAAGCAGTCGTGTGCAGTAATTCGTTCTGCTCAATATTTTCTTCTCGTTCTCGCATTGTTCCTTTCTACATTATCATGGAGCATAGCGCAAAATCAGTCTTCACAGCAACAATCAACCGACGAAGATGAAGAGGAAGAAATTGTGCATCCTTATCCGAAAAAGTTCGGTGTAGGATTTGTCTTGGGTTCAAATACTATTGTTGAAGTACTTGCCGATCGTGGCGATGCGGCATTTGACGGTTTGTTTGCATGGGGGTTTGCCGGGATATGGTATGTTACTGATCATCTCGCACTTGAAGCAAGTTTTGTTCGTGCTGTCAATAATGCCGTAACAGTTGCTTCCGGTTCGCGTCCTATACCGCAAACACAAGCGAACACACACCGCACGATTGATATCAATCTGCAATACACACCCAATCCATATAATCGTGTGAATTTCTTTTTTGGTGTTGGTGTGTCATTGATTGAAAATAATTACTATCCCTTCAATAGCAGTGCGGTAAACCAAAATAATACCGGCATTAATGGAGCCATCGGCTTGCGAGCCAATATCGATACACCATTCGGGATTATCGTTCCAACAGCAGAATGGCGTGTGTCGGGAGTATTTCAAGCATCGATGGTACAAGAAAACTTGCTTTTTGGCAACTCGAACAATCCTACACAGCTGATTGAAAAATCGGGGCAGTTCTTTTCGATTCCTCGCTTGACATTGTCATTTTGTCCGAAGTTGTAAGAGCGTAGAGAGAGTAAATACATGAAGATTTCCGTCATCACAGCAGTTTATAATTGTGCCGATCATATTGCTGATTGTATCCGCTCCGTTGCACATCAAGTGCTTCCGGAGGGGGTGAGCATAGAACACATTGTGATTGACGGCAACTCTACCGATGGTACGCAAGAGATTGTCCGAAGTTTTGGCGCGGCAGTAGCAGTCTTTGTTTCGGAACGTGATGGTGGTGTCTATTTTGCTATGAATAAAGGGATGGAACGTGCTACCGGTGATATTGTTGCATTCTTAAATGCCGATGACATGTATGCACATCCCCATGTGCTACAGTCGGTGGTGAAGGCATTCTACGAGAACCCATCAGCTGACGCAGTTTATGCCGATGCACTCTTCGTTGAGCGCGACAATCCGCAGGCGGTATTCCGTTTTTGGAAAGCAAAGGCTATGTATCCCCGCTACTTTGAGGATGGAGAAATTCCTCATCATCTGACACTGTTTATGCGCAGAGAAGTTCTGCAAAAAACGGGGTTGATTCACACAGCGTTCCGCGTTTCAGCAGATTATGATCTTATCTTTCGATTTTTTAGGGTAGCAGGTGGACGGGGACAGTATGTCAATGATCTTTGGACAGTGCAACGCTTGGGTGGCATTTCTAATCGTAGCGTTCGCAATGTTTTGCAAGGCAATTTCGAAATTCTTCGTTCTTGGTGG
>DHLT01000207.1:7186-18060 GCA_002405405.1 Ignavibacteria bacterium UBA4661
GTTTTGGTTTTCCACTGCTGACGCTCTTTGTGTATCGTCCTATCAAAAAGCTCCAACAAATTAAGTCTTCTCATCATATTCCACCACGCTATGCACACTATCTTGCGACACTTTTTTCGTGGTAAGACCAAGGAGGTACTCTGCCTTTTACTTTGTGCAAGTATCATAGAAGGGTGTGCTTCTGTCCGTAATCAACAGATTACCTCAGGTATCGAAGCACGCATGCAGTTTGGTTATCCCGAGCCAAGTGTATTGCCTATGCCAACTGCTTTGTGGGCAACCTATTACCATATATGGCATGCCAAAGATACCGCACAAGGTGTTGCCTTGCTGACGAAAAAAGGTACAGCACTTGGTATAACACTTTCACCGCGTGATTGGTGTATGAGCGGTCTTGAGGGTACGGTGCGCGTTACGAGATCAGATGGTTCTGTAGCGGTCTATAACTATGATGGACGGGGTGATTCCGTGCAAGTTGATTGCACACCATACTTTAACAAAGGATCGTTGATCAACCCAACTGCCATTGGTAAATCACGTTGGCGTATAGCGCGAGGAGAATTCGGCGATGGTGTTGGTTCACTGTTGCTTGTACCCTACAGAAGTATCGCTACTGATCGTGCAGTAATACCCACCGGTACGATTGTGTACATCCCCTCGGCACGTGGTGTACGAATTACTCTGCCCTCCGGTAAACAAATTGAACATGATGGTTATTTCTATGCTTCGGATGTTGGTGGTGCGATCAAGGCAAATCATATTGATGTTTTCACGGGTATTGCTACACAAAATCCTTTTGCCTTTATTTCCAGTAAATCATCACAAACATTTTCGGCATATATCCTCGATTCCACTTCAGTGCCGACATCTGTCTTGAGCGATCTGCGTACGTTACATACCATATCACGATGAATATGATGATGTCTTCAGGTAGCCATAGAAATATTGTGTGTGCAGGGAGAGTATTCATGCTCCTATGTATGATGCTATACTGCTCGGTACATCTTTTTGCCCAAGCATCGATTCCCCTGCCTTTTAACTATGCCGATTCTATCGGTCAGAATGTATGTTATCGTGTGGAAACAGTACAAGAGCGCTTTCTGAGTGATATTCCCTCGCATGAAGAAACAATGAATTTCCATGAGTATACACTCTTCGCTTTTTTACAACGTCACGCCTATCCGAGCGAATTACTCGCATACAGACAGAATTCTACTGAGCAAAAAAGTGAAGCGAAACGATCTGATGAGTGGATTCCCGCCGGTGACTTTGTTTATGCAGGTGATATGCGCTATACACTTAATGGCAAACCTGCTCGACGTATCACTAGTATCGATCCGCTGACAGCATCGATTGTTGGTGCATTCTATGCGGGTGCAGTGGTGGGTTTGCACATCAATCAGCGCAATGCGTGGTGGAGTGGCGAGCGCGGACCGCTTCATGCACAAGAAGATTGGACATCAGCACTGCAGGTGGACAAAGTTGGTCATGCCTTTGGCGGATACTACATGTCATATATGATTGGCGAATTTTTAATGGGCACAGGGTTCAGTTGGGAAACTGCAACACAACTTGGTGCGGGCTTGGGTTTTTTGTACCAATTTTATGTTGAAATTGAAGACGGCTATTCTAAAGCATGGGGTTTTAGCCCTTCGGACATTTATGCAAACACCGCGGGAGCCATGTTTTTTTTAGCACAGCACTATGTACCATTTCTTCAATACTTTACACCCAAGTGGCAATACACACCTTCGCAGTGGCTCGGAAAACCGCAAATCGTGCGACCAAGTACTTTTATTGACGATTACAATAGCACAACAGTATGGCTTTCGGCAGATGTGTATAATCTTTTGCCCAAGGAAGCACAAGCATATTGGCCCAAATGGTTAGGAATTGCTGTGGGGTATGGTGGGGATGCAATTGATGCGAACCCGGACCCGAATGGTCCTCCCGATGCTCTCTCTCGCAGACGGGTCATTGTAGGTCTTGACATCAATATCGTGCGACTGCTACCCGATGGCGGATGGTTTTGGAATTGGTTGCGACAATCGCTCAATATGGCAGTCAAGCTACCGGCTCCTGCAATAGAATTTTCTTCAACCGGCACACGCGGCTATTTGTTGTATCCTTTCAGCATTAGTATTAGCGGAGTACGATTCTGATGAAGAGAATAGTCGGGAGCAATAGAGTTGATCGTAAGGCATGGCAAAAGTGGCGGCATGTTGTATTGTATGGGGTATGCGTTTTCATCGGCGTAATAGTCAATGTGAGTACCATATTTGCACAATTAACTCATGCAGCTTTTTTTCAACCGATGCTGAAATCAACTGCTATGGTGGGGCAATCAACTATATTTGGTGGAGCACGTTTTGGATGGGTCATGGGTAATGACATTCACAAATTTGTTGTTGGTGCATCATATCATGCTATGCTGAATACAGTACCCAGCAACCTGCCACCAACACTGACACCGCGTGGTTTACTCTCACCGGATCTTCATTCTAACTATGGAGGATTGGAAATTGAGTATATTCATCGTGTGATGCCTTTGTGGGACTTCAGCGTTGGAGTCATGCTTGCCGGTGCCGGAACAACCTTAGCAATCAAAGAAGATATTCCGAATAAACCAGTGTACTTTAGTCAGAATTGGAATTATTGGGAGCCGCATATCGGTGTGCAATACGCTCTCACGACATGGTGTAAAGCAGACATACAGTGTTCATATCGTTTTGTATCGGGTACAGGTAATCATTACACGATTACCGCTGACAACCTTCAGGCTTGGGCTGTGAGCATTGGTGTTCGTTTCGGACGCTATTAGCAGAGTATCTCATTATCACATCGTCGGATACGATAAGTTTATCTCCTAACAGAATCAACGATAATATGCAGACAGAGATTCCTTATACGATTGTTGCGAAGCAACATCGGCAGAAATATTTTATTCGGGAAAACGGCGATCCCATTGTTAGTGTGATTATACCCGTTCTGAATGAAGCGGTGTTAATTGAGCGTGTTTTACGGATTTTTGCTCGGTTGCGCGAGGATTATCCTCTTGAGATTATTGTCAGCGATGGTGGTTCAACTGACGCAACTTGTATGATTGCCGAACAATATGCCGATTGCCTTGTGCGCCACACAGCGCAGCATAAACAAACGATTGCAGAAGGACGCAATCGAGGTGCAGAGCAGGCTCGGGGTAATGTATTGGTTTTCATCAATGGTGATACTGTTCCCGCCAAACCGGAACAGTTTATCGAGACGGTTTTGGCATGGTGCACAAACGAGCAGAACAAGAAACCAGCCGCTCTTGCTTGTCCTGTGCACATTGCTCCGCATGAGCGAGGTCTTGCTGATATACTCTTTCATGGTAGCTATAATGCGTATGTACGTTTGTTAAATTCGATCGGTTTGGGCATGGGAAGAGGTGAGTGTCAGATCATCGATAAAAAGTGTTTTACGCAGTTAAGTGGTTATAATCAAACATTGGTTGCCGGCGAAGATTTCGACATGTATCGTCGTATCCGCAAAGTCGCTCGTATTGGTTGGCATGGTGATGTATTAGTTTTTGAGTCGCCACGTCGTTTTCGCAAATATGGCTATGGTTATGTGTTGTGGACATGGACCATCAATGCTCTTGCGGTTCTTGTAACCGGTAAAGCAATTTCGCAGTATTGGGAAGAAGTACGATAATGATAAAATTGCATCATAACTCCGCGATAGAAAATGCTGCACATGTCTTATGGGAATTTCACAACCTTCATCATGTTGTGTCCGCAAGCAATTTTCAGCCAACAATGATTCTGATCATGGGTAGTCATGATACTCGTGTTGCAGAGCGCGGTGCAGAATTGTATCGAGAATGCGTCGACTATGGTGGTACGCCCATCGTGGTATGTTCCGGTGGCTTAGGGCGGCTGACTGATGGGGAATGGTCAGAGCCGGAAGCTGTTGTGTTTGCGCGCACCGCTGAAGAGCATGGTGTACCTGCTTATGCACTTCTTTTAGAAGACCGCTCAACTAATACCGCAGAAAATGTACGCTTTACCGCTGAATTACTTCTTCAAAAGAAGATTGCACCACCACCGAACATTCTTCTTGTGCATAAACCCTATATGGAGCGTAGAGCATGGAGCACATTTATGGCACAATGGCAATTGCCAAGTGCAGATGTGCGCGTAACCTCACCGCAATGTACTCTGGAAGAGTATATCACGCAGGACATTACCTTCGATCATCTTGTACATTTGATGGTGGGTGATTTACAGCGACTTCGCATCTATGGCGATAAAGGTTGGAATACTCCTCAAGAGATCCCGGATGATATATGGTCGCAGATGGAATTTCTCGTTGCCGAAGGATATGATCAGTATGTTGTGCGATAATTGCTGATAAAAATAGTTTGAAGACATCACTGGTAAAGTGATGCAGGTAGATACTTCAAGACCACTTCAACGAAAACGCTATCCTTTGATTACCAAAAGCAATGTAAGTTTGCGCTTCCATTTTGTTTCACATAAGGGCTATGCTCTATGTCAATCGACGTCTCGTCTGCTTCGGCTGAACCTCACTCTACGGAAACTTCTTCGCAGAAACAATCCACCACCTTGAACACTTCTGATTCATCGCATCATGATGCCCATAGCCATACGGCAATCAGTCTTGCCGGTATGCTTATCAGCATCGGGATTGTCTTTGGAGATATTGGTACATCGCCCCTATATGCGTATTCAGCGATTTTGGGCGGTAACATTATTAGTCGCGAGCTTGCACTTGGTGCGTTCTCAGCAATTTTTTGGACACTCACGCTTCAAACAACACTCAAGTATGTGCTGATTACTTTACGTGCTGATAACAAAGGCGAAGGTGGGATTTTTTCGCTCTATGCCTTAATTCGCAAATATGTCAAGGGGCGTTTTATGCTCCCGGCGATTATCGGTGGAAGTTTCTTACTTGCCGATGGTATTATTACGCCGCCAATTACCGTATCCTCGGCGATTGAAGGATTACGTGTATTTGATCCTCATCTCAATACTGTTGCTATTGTTATCGGTATCTTGATTGCACTGTTTACAGTGCAACAATTTGGTACGGATGTTATCGGAAAATCATTCGGACCGATCATGTTGTTGTGGTTTGGATTTATTGGGGTTATGGGTGGTATGGCATTAGTGCACAATCTTGATGTCCTTCATGCTTTGAATCCATACTATGCGTACTGGCTTATTGCGCAATATCCCAGCGGTTTTTGGCTCCTTGGTGCGGTATTCTTGTGTACAACAGGAGCAGAAGCATTGTATTCGGATATGGGGCACTGCGGACGCGGCAATATCCGTATTAGTTGGTTGTTTGTAAAGACAACATTACTGTTGAGCTATGCGGGGCAGACAGCATGGGCATTGAGTCATGTCGGTGAAAGTATCGGAACAGCACGTCCATTTTTTGCAATCATACCCGAGCCATTGTTAGTACCTTCGATTATTATTGCTACTCTTGCGGCAATTATTGCCTCGCAAGCACTGATCAGTGGAAGCTATACGCTTATCAATGAAGCAATGCGTCTTGATATGTGGTTACGTTTTAAGGTCGTTTATCCAACCAATATCCGTGGTCAGCTCTATGTGCCACGGTTAAATTGGATGCTCATGATGGGATGTATTGGTGTTGTCTTGTACTTTCAAGAATCTACCAAAATGGAAGCTGCCTATGGTTTGGCAGTGACATTAACCATGCTCATGACAACAATTTTGATGACGGTGTATTTGCGAACCCAGCGCGTACACCCTATTCTTACCGGGTTGATCGTTCTTCCGTTTTTCCTTATCGAGTTATGTTTTCTTGTAGCAAATGGCATGAAAATCATGCATGGCGGATGGATTTCATTGCTGATTGGTGCAGGGCTTATGTATGTCATGTATGTGTATCAGCACGGACGTGAACTCAAGCGAGAGCTGACGAAGTACGAACCACTTGCCGAATGGCTTCCCCGCTTGCGCGAACTTAGCAATGATACGAGTGTCGCTAAATATGCTAGTAATCTCGTGTATCTCACAGCATCGTCTCGAGCAACAAATGTAGAACGTGATGCAATCCACTCGATTTTTCGTAAAGGTCCAAAACGCGCCGACATTTATTGGTTTGTGCATGTGAATGTTGTCGACGAGCCTTTTGCGACACGTTTCCGAGTTAAAAAATGCGCGGACAATGACGTGATTTGGTTAGAATTCAATTTGGGTTTTCGGATAGAGCCGCGCGTCAATTTATTTTTTCGTCTCGCTGTTGAACAGTTAACGCAGAGCGGAGAGATTGATATCACGAGTCGCTATGAATCCTTGGGTAAAGACAAGCATCCGGGTGATTTTCGCTTTGTGATTTTTGAACGGTTTTTATCGTTTGAAAATGATTTCCGTCCCTTTAAAAAATTGATGATGAATAGTTACTATCTTTTCAATCGTTTTAGTGTCAACGATAAAGAGAGATTTGGTCTAGATAAGAGCAATATCGATGTCGAAAAAGTAACTTTGGTTTATACCGCACCCAAGCATATCACGCTGATACGCGAAAACGATATCGACAGAGAATAATGAGAGTGTGAGCACATGAACACATGAACAAAGAATTCCTGCGTCTGCTCTCACAGATTTTGGCTATATTCGTAGTCTTTTTTAGAGCATGATAACTGGGTAATCGTGCTAAAAGAAGCGGACATGGCGAAATTGGCAGACGCGCCAGACTTAGGATCTGGTGGAGCAATCCGTAAGAGTTCAAGTCTCTTTGTCCGCACATCGTTACAATTTTCTGAAGAGTATGCTCACGAGCAGTCTATGTTCTCTGTCATGCTCTTTTTTTCTTTTCATGAATTCGTAGGGACATCACTTTGGAAACGAATCTTGTCGTTTTGGAAGGTTGCCGCCGTGAACTTACAATCACGATGACCGCAGGGGAATTGCAACCACATTTTGAAAAAGCATATCTCGCAGCACAACCCGAATTGCAATTGCCCGGCTTTCGCAAAGGCAAAGTGCCCTTGGGGATGATTAAGAAAAATTTTGGTCGTGATATCGAAAACCGTTCGATGGAGGATATCGCTTCTGCAGCATTCAACGAAGCAATTCAGTCACAATCAGCAAAGCCCGTCGGGCAGCCTACACTCCGTGATATTAAACGTGAGAGTGATGGTTCAGTGGGATTTGTGATCGCATTTGATGTTCTACCGGAAATCACCCTCGGTGAATATCGTAATATTGCTATCAATAAGCCCGTGCGCGAGATTGGTGAAGAAGATATTGAGCGTGAAATCGAAGAATTGACCATGCGTTTTGGGACAACTGAATCGGCTGATACGGTTGCTGATAACAATCATGTTGTTACCGTTCGCTTCCGTAAACTTGATGAACAAACCGGTATGCCACTCTTGGGCGCGCAAGCTGACGAGTTCCCGATTTTCATGCGTGATAATACAGTTAATCCTGCTATCCGTTCGCAATTGCTCCACGCGAGTGTTGGACATACATTCAACTTTACGCCACCGGCACAACCTTCTGCGGACCCTAACACGCCTCCGACTCAGCCCGGTGTCATGCAAGTTACCGTTGAGAAAATCGATCGTATTGTTCCCGCTGAATTCAGCAATGAATTGGTAGAAAACTTCACCAATGGTGAGTTGATGAGTACCGAAGAATATCGCGACCAGCTGCTTCGTGACCTCAAAATCAATTTTGAGCAAAGTTCACGTCGCTCGATGGAGGATCAATTGGTGAATGCTATTGTTTCGGCGCATACCTTTGATGTTCCGCAAGGATTGGTACAAGAAATTTTAGTGAGCATGGTACGTGATGTTGCAGAGCGTCAGCCCGATGGGAAATTGCCGAAAGATTTCGATGCACGCCGCTACCTTGCTATGATGGCGCCATCAGCAGAACGTACAGCAAAATGGATTCTCTTGCGCGATGCGATTATCGAAGCAGAAAATATTAGTATTTCTGACGAAGAGCGTGAGCAATTTATCGCTGATACTGCCGCAGGAATGCGCGTGGATGAGCATGTTATTCGCGAAGCATTGGAGAAAGATGAACGTTTGGAATCCCGCATGCTCAGCGACAAATTGATGAAAGCGCTTATTGGCTATGCAGTGGTAACAGAAGTATCAACATCGGCAGATGAAGCAGATACACTTGCCGAAGAACTTGATGCGGCTCTGTAATTTTTGCATTGAATGGTAAGCACATCATCATTGACATTGTACAAAGCGAACTTCTCCTTTATTGGAAAGTTCGCTTTTTTTATCGTTCAAAATTATGGAGAACTCCTTCTATGAAAATACCCTCCTTTCGTAGTCCCTTAGGGCGTTTGCAATGGACAGGAGATGTCGAAGCACTCTCTTTTTTGGTATTACTGCTCATAGCCATGCCGATGAAGTATATCGGTGGTAATCCATACCCCGTACAAGTCGTTGGTATGGTGCATGGTGTGCTTTTTATGGTGTATATCTTGGCATTAATACAAGCAAGTATCGCCTATAAGTGGAGCATAAAGGTTTTAGTGCTTGGCTTCTGTGCGGCAATTATACCCTTTGGTCCGATCATCGCAGACAAGCGATTGTATCGCGTTGATGAGGTGTAGGCGCAGGTATTGTTTCGATTCGCTTTTCCATGCTGTTTTTCTGTTCTCATCGTCATGACGAGCGTAGTGCAATGGATCGTGCCTCCCTGAACTTGCGTCGCCTTGAGTTTGTCCAAAGGTCGAAGTATGGCAATACCATGATGTGGGATTGCGGTTCAAAGCCTGCAATGACGTTGCCATGAACATTCGTAGGGGCAGACTGTGTATCGCCCTGAGCTTGTCGAAGGGTATCTGCTCTCCCCAGAATACTTCAAAAACAACAAAGGGGCAGAATCACTTCTGCCCCCCTCTCTTTTAACCTGTCTTTTAACTTGTGCTTACCGCACCACCACTATCTGCTGCGTTGCCATGCCCCGACTGTCCTGCATCACCACGCGATATGTACCGCTTGGCAATGTTCTGATGTTCAACATGATTGCCTCACTGCCGCGCGGTGCTGTCTGCATCATCACGGTCTGTCCAAGCATGTTCACCATGCTTACTTTAGTGTCCTCACTCCGTTTGCTTGCAAAGCGGATCTGCACTTCTTCGCTTGCTGGATTCGGTGAGATTGTCTGCACTACATCGCCTATCGGCAGGACAACACTGCTTGCAGGGTTTATCGTCAAGCGTACACTTTGTGTCGTTGCCTCTGTAAAGCCATTAAAGTTCACCACAAAGCCTACTGTTATCACCGTTGTGCCTGTCGTGTTACTCCGCGTTTGCATCGTCATCAACCACCGTCCGCGATTGAATTGATTGAACGTGATATTCCCTCGTGGCAGTAATCCCTCATTGCTTGATACGACACTTGTTACCTGCGCTGAGTCAATACCCGCAAAGTCGAAGTTCCCTTGTATATCCGACACAAACCACTGTACCCCCGGTCGCTCACCTGCACGGGCAATTACTTCCGGTAGATTACTCTGAGCAACAATCCGTGGCGGGCGTTGGGCGACATTGAGACGTACCGTGATCGCATTGCTCACACTCACATTATTCACCGTGAACACAATGTTAAAACGAATCGTATCTGTCTGTGTTTGTTGCACAAGCGGACGATATACCACACGACCATTCTGCACATCCGCAAGAGCTACTGTATCTCCCAAGCGCAGTATCCGCTCCTGAACGACTTGTGTAATCTCGCCACTCTGCTTGCCATCGCCTTTCACACTCTCTGCCTCTAGGATAATCGGTTCGTACCCACGCTCACGTGCCATGACTACATTTACTGTTGGCTGGGTTGTAAGTACCAGTACACCAAAGTCCGGTGTACGGTTAACAACCACCGTTGTGTTCGATGCCTCGCGCGGGATATTCCGAAACTCATCGGTAATCGCTCCGATATTTGCACTACCCTGCACCGCCACGCTTGCACTCGTTGCCGCATTTCTGCTCAGAGCGACACCCCGCAACAGCATCGGATCAACAACGATATTGCGGTCTATCACCTGTACATTCACACGCTGGAAAGTTGCTATTGGACTTGCTACCGTCAGCAAATACGCACCACTCGGCAGATTACTGAGGACAAACTGACCATTGTCATTTCCTACAACACGACCGCTGATATTCGCACTGGTATTGACAAAATTGATTTCCGGTTGCGGAACGATAATCGATCCGGTAGTTGTCACCGCTGTTACCGAGCCACTAATCGTAAATCGCTGCAAGCGCACTTGCGGACTTGCCAATACTGTATCGGCATTCAGCGTGAAACTACTGCTTGCGGGAGTAATTCCAAATCGTTCACTGATGTATGCAATCGTATATGTACCACTCGGGAGATTCGTAAAGCTGAAACTGCCTGTTGTAGGAGTAACCACTGTCCGTACCTCCGTGTTCGGTGAGGTCAAACGAACCGTAATGTCACTGACATCTTGTTCATTATCTATGCGTTGCAATCGTCCGCTGACCGTAAAGCGATCTTGCACCACACTCACGGTCTGCGAGGTTGAGCCACCTGCTGTGCTAAGTGTAATCGTATATCTTCCCATACCGGAAAACAAGTCAAAAGGAAGAACCATCTGTAGACTCCGCGTCAGCGGTGTAATATCAAATGGATTGAGAACAAACTCGCGTATGGATACACTGCCTGCCACATTCGGGCGCGTCAGGCGAATGTCCGGTACACGCAATCCTCGCGTACCCACATTATCCAAATCAACGATATTACTGCCTTGCAAGACGAGCGTAATCGGCTGACGAGCACTTGCCACAGCATTGAGACCCAAGACATTAGGCGTGATAGTCGTCAGAATTGGCGGTGG
>DHLT01000239.1 GCA_002405405.1 Ignavibacteria bacterium UBA4661
GTCAAGTCGGCAAAACAACATTGGTGCGATCCCTTGCGGAACACGCAGAAAAAGAACAGGGAATACGCTGGCAATTGTGGAATTGCGATGAACCCGACATACGTTCAGCTCTCATATCGGCAACAAGTACAACCTTACGTTCATTGATTGGTACTGCAAAACTCATTGTCATTGATGAAGCTCAGCGCGTTCAGAACATTGGCATCACCCTCAAACTCATGGTAGATAATTTTCCGCATGTGCAGGTAATTGCCACCGGTTCATCCGCATTAGAACTCACGGAGCGTACCGCAGAACCACTTACCGGACGTAAATTCGTCTATCATTTATTTCCGCTATCCTATGTAGAGCTATCCGATCATTATGGAATGCTCGAAGCACAGCGACTACTGCCCAATATCCTGCGCTATGGACTATACCCGGATTGCGTAGCGACTATGCGCGGGGAAGAGAGCATTCTCGAAGATATTCTGCGCAATCTGTATGAAAGCTATGTCACGAAAGATATTCTTATGTATCAAGAACTTCGCCGACCGGAAGTCATCGAAAAGCTCCTGCAAGCATTAGCATGGCAAATAGGAGGGCAGGTGTCATATTCAGAACTCAGCCGTACCATCGGTGTCAGTAAAGATACCATTATGCGATACATACAGATTTTAGAACAATCCGATATACTCTGGCGTCTTCCTGCATACGCCAAAAATCTTCGCACCGAACTCAGTACAACGCAGAAAATATACTTTTGTGATGTTGGCATGAGAAACATGAGTATACGCGCAATGCAAACTATGCCATTGCGCAATGATACAGGTGCTTTGTGGGAAAACTTTGTTCTCATGGAACGTCGCAAATGGAATATCTACCATGGTTCACCACGCGGACAGTACTTTTGGCGCACCGCACAAAAGCAAGAAATTGATTTGATTGAAATAACCGATGAATCTCTGTCAGCCATTGAATGTAAATGGAACTCAACTGCCAAAGCCAAATTTCCGCAAACATTTCAAACGGCATATCCAATGGCGAAATTATCGGTTTGCACACCATCAACTCTCGAAGAACAATTACGAGCAATGAAGAACTGAAAATCTACGTTAAAGCTGAAAATCGAAGAAAATGACCAAAAGAATTCCTAACAGCCCGGAGAAAGGGTGGATTCACATTCTTTTACTTTACATAAGAATGATTAGATTTAATGCAAGGCATAATTGTTGCTTGAAGAACAGTCTTGATAACAGTAAGAGATTGTTTTAAAAGTCGATTCTTCCATTTCAAAAATCCTTCGACAAGCTCAGGTTATGTCGCAGGGAAAGGTTTTTTGAATGGCAAAGAATGCATACAATCGTTCGTTGAGTGCGCCGCGCTGAGACCTGCGTTGAACATACAGAAGCGGTGCCGAATCGTTACAGAACGGTCAAAGGACAATCTTGCTCATCCGTAAATACACATGGAAAGGGTAGGAAGTCCTCCCTTGCGTCTTGATAAAAGTGCGTGCAATGATACATTTTTTGCATGCGAACATATTTTTCGCATGACTCCCCTAATTTACCCTCATTGTTGAGGAGAAGATAGCCCTCACGCTGTCATCTTCGCAGAGCAATGTCCATCGCTTTTCTTTACAATCAATGTTGTACTATGTCCACTATGTCCCTTCGCACCATTGTATGGATCGCTATAGTAATCCTGTGTATCTGCATAGGTGTCGTTGTGTATAACGCCAACATCAACCATTTTTTCCCTCAGCAGAGTTATCGCAAACAAGACTCTTCATCACAGACCTTCGCATGGTCAAATACCGGTTCTCTGCCGAGCAACCGCTCCTATCGGCATACCTTTCGACTTACTTGCGGCAATCGCCCTTGCACCATCACTCTGCATCTCATGCCCAATCATCAACTCTTCGATGAAGAATTACAACCTCGCTCGCAGTATTGCATCATCGGCACCAACAGAGATGATCGCACCGGCATCGAAACAGAACTGCGTTCCCATCTGCTTCGTTGGATTTCGCCGACAGAGGTACAATGTCAACTTATCGAATTCCTCCCAAGCAAATCAGCATTCGAACCCATGACCATTGGACGCTGGGAAATCACTCTCTGTTATGATACAACCGCATCACCTGTATCCGCAGTGCTTTCTGGTCAATGGTCAAACGCTGACCATTAATTACACTCTACCTTTCATACCCCTGCATGGGTGTCGTACTATGGCGTTCTACATCCTCGATGGAGTCTTGGGTACACCTACCCCCTTACGGCTCCCCATTTTGCCTCAATCATGCAGACCATTATCAGCCCGATGACGGAATCCCTGCAATCGCGGGAAAGCGAACTCTCCGCCATGGAAGCATTCTCTTCCTCGCATAGTGCAACACAACCCACAACCCAGGTGCACGATACTTTCAGCTATGATGATTGCACGGTGCTGTATCAAAGCGACACCCTGCTCTCCATCGTTCGTCAAGAAGATGTCTATGCCGGCGGTGCCCATGGTTATCGCGCAACCACCACCATGATATTCTACGCAGAACATGGCTCACAATCTGTTCCCAAAGCTCTCTCCCTGCTGGAACTGTTTCATCCGCCACATCATCCTACCACAAATCATGCTACCAAGAATCATGCTAACGAACAGCTCATTCAAACCATCGATCGCTATGTCATAAAAGAATTGTACCGTCAACAAGCCAGTCATGTGGTGTTAGGCAATACCACATCCATTGCCGATGCTCTTCGCGATACGGACTGCAACGTTGCTATTCTCCCTGCAGGAGTAGCCATCTACCTTGCACCCTATACCGTTGGATCCTTCGCCGAAGGAACATTTCGTGTCGTCATTCCCTACACTGTACTCGCTCCCTTTATTGCTCCCCAAAGCCCACTGTGGAGTGTTATGAATAACGCACGAAATAAGTACTGATATTCTTCCCATAGACTTCTTTAAGGAACATTCCCATGACTATTCTTCACACACAATCATCGGATAAAGAAATCGTTGAACAACTCCTTGCTTTGGCACAGCATAACAAACGCCCCGATCTCATCGAGCAGATCCATTCTGCGGCAGACATCATGAAACTCTACCCGTACACCGAACGCAATAATGAAGCATTCATCGAAGAATGCGTACGGCAAAATCCGCTCTGCTTGGCATGGGCAAGTGCGGAACTGCGCGATAATAGCAGCATTGTCGAAGAAGCAGTCGCAGAAGAATATCTGTGCATACTCTTTGCTTCCGAGCGATTACAGCATGATATTCATGTACTCTTCAGGGCAATACGGGATAGTGCATGTGCATGGGCGTTTGTACCACGCTCGCGACGAGAAGATATCGAGTGGATGCGTGGCTTTCTCAAGGTGGCAGTAAAATTTTGTGGTGCCGGACAAATGCGCCATGCACCCTTCGAACTCCGCAATGACCGCTCCTATATGCTGGAGTTACTGCCCTATGATTGCCGTGTGTTGCGATATGCCTCCTTCAATATCCGCAACGACAAAGAGTGGATAGATCAAACACTACGCCTTGGGTACTCCATTATACGCTATGCTACCTCTGCCATTCGCAATGATCTTGATATGGCAGTTTGGGCAGTCTATCATAACCCCTATGCTTTTTTCTCGACACCCCACCACCTCAAACAGAACAAAGTATTCATCCTCAACATCCTGTGGCAACACCCCCACCTCTTGCATCATGTTCCCAAACCCCTATGCTATGACCCCGATATTGTCATGCTCGCCATCCGACAAGAAAGCATTCGGTGGACATAATTCCGACCCGGAAAAACTAGAAAAAATCGCGAAGAAAACTATTTCTACAACCATATTTTTCCTATAAATTGGGTTACCAGCTGAATACATGATCTATTGTCGCTTTCAAGCGCACTTCCGTAAATTCTTGATGGTGTCCATCACTCTGTATCATTTCTCATGACTTACATTTTAAGGATTTCTCCATGGCATCAAATCACATGATCGAACAAAAAATTGAAGAACTCTTGAGAGAGTATCGCTCCAATCCCACGCTTGCTCTTCGCGAATCTACCATTCAAGCACAATTGTATGGCAAACTCTGTTCTGCTTTCGGAACAACACCAGCAATGGTCAATAATCATCATATTCGTACAGTCTTTCCAACGAATCGAGTTGCGTTGGAGTTAAAGGTCATGGATAAATTGCAACGCTCAGATATTGTTGTTTTTGCTGATCGAAATGAAAAGAACCCCATTCTCTTACAAGCCCACAAAAATGGGGTCTTTGACATCCTTGCCAGCGTCGCCATCGACGATGTTGATGCCGTCATTGAAATCAAAGCCGCTCCTTCGAAGAATTCAAGCGAAGCAATGTGCGATGATGTTCTTAAGTTGCTACAAGTCCTCAAAAAGCAACCGAAGCTCCATGCTTACTTTGTCAATATCGACAAAAGCGTTCCCGTGAATCCCTACAGTGGTACTCATGGCGAACAATGGTGGACAGGACTTCGAGAAATTACTCTGACAACGAATGAGCCAACCAATACCCCTTCTGTGCAGATATGGGATCTAGGGGGCAC
>DHLT01000224.1:0-2430 GCA_002405405.1 Ignavibacteria bacterium UBA4661
TGACACTGCTCCCACTAATAATAATACCGCATCAGGAAATTCTTTAAGCACATATGGCATTGCTTCAACTAAATCCTTTCTATTACGAAGATCATGTACATGTCCAAGAGAAAGGATGACTTGTTTATCCTGCAGCATATATCGCTCAAGGATTTCTTCTTGCAAATCTTGTAAGCTCTCAGAACTAACAGCAATACCATAAGGAATAATTGCTTGTTGTATATCACCGAATGCTTCTTGTATGTACTCAACATTATTCATATCAGGGGCGATAAGCACTCTATTGTGGCGTACAACAAGGTGGCGCAGGATGACTCTATCACCGAATGTCAGAATAGTATTGTAGAAAGGATGAATATGCTTAATAACTGTATGAATGGTTGTAATCAACGGTAATCCTAGCTTCTTGCTAAGATATACAGCGCTTAACGCCATGTCAAACATGTGATTATGTAAGTGTAAAACATTGATTTGGTGACGATCAATAATTTCTCGAATGCGGCGGAGATTACTTGGTGTGAACGTATAGCTCAAATATGGGAAGTTAAGTGCAATTTTTAACATGGGAAGACGGAATACCGGCAATCGATAGATTGTTACCCCATCGACTACTTCATAGTCTTTCGATGATGGATCTACTTTACCAGTAACTACGACGACTGTATGTCCTTGACGTACGAGTTCTTTCGATAGAAAATTTACTTGTGTTGAGGAACCGCTGACAATCGGCGGATACAAGTTTGAAAGCATGAGGACATTTATCTGTCGTTGTGTTGGCATAATTTTATGAAAAGCAGACAATAACGTGAGTGTAGATTCAGAGTATCAAAGTCACAAAATAAACTCATTGAACAATCTGTTCTGCAAGCCCACGGACGATATGACAAGATCTAAATGAAAATCTTTGAGCAACACGCTCATCGAGCAGGTGTGTTCGTATCAACACATCTGGTTCATTGTACCCCACCATTGCACGCAATGATGTTGTACCGGAAAATCGAGGATTGATTTCAAAGATAAAGACTTTACCTTGATGTATGCGACATTGTATATTAATTGCTCCCGTTGCACCAAGTGCTTGAGCAATACGTTCACACACTTCTGTTACGATAGGATACGTATCAATATATCCCTGTGATATACCACTACTCACAGCTAGAATCCGACCAAGTTCTTCACGCCCGGTTTTATTCGCCACACGAATACGGTTATTCAATCCACGAAGTATCGTACGCCGTAGTCCGATTGAGTTAATAAAATTACCGTTCATATCGTGCAAAATACCAACGGTATATTCTTCTTCCGGCGTACCAACATACTCTTGGACAAGACACTCAGCATAATTGTCCAGCAAAAATGATACATAGACATGTAACTCGTTCTTTGTTTGTGCAACAAATACATTTGCAGAGCCCCCCCCACCAATCGATGGTTTGATGATGTAGGGAAAATTATCGAGATGCTCTATTGATTGGAGCGATGCAACGGTATATGATATTGGCGAAAGAAATCCATTTTGCGCCAGGAACTCTGCTGTTTTGTACTTATCTAAGCAAATCTCCAATACAGACAAAGGATTCACTGCAAGTAAAATATTATGTTTACGAAACCACTCGTGCGCCTGTGCCAATACTTTTAATTCGGCTTCTGAGCCTGGGAATACTGCTCGAATACTTTGCTCATGACATATTTCTTTGATACGATTAAGATATTCTGCCTCACGTGCCAAAGGAACGATGTGTGGAGTATCTACTTCAAATAGTCCTTTGCTGCTTTGCACAGTATCAGCACCATGAATGTAATAAGCCGTATCGGCTAGGCGTAATGCTTTAATCAACTGTTCAACAACCGAAGCGCCACCGACGCCTGTAACGAGAACGGGTATTTTTTTTATGCTACCAATACTATCCATGCTCTTTGAAAAACCTAGATAATGTCCGAAAAAGAAAATGTTTGTTGCTGAATACTATTTGAATCATGAAAATTACGATACAGACACTCGATGACTGAAGGATGTAGAATATACACTCGCTCTGTATGAAAACTGATTACTGCATCAATATCAAAAGGTATTCGTACAAGCGAGATATTGTTTTCGACGGTATCAAGAATACCACAACCAGCGCTATGTCCAATATCACGAGGCATACCACACGAACCCGGATTGATAAAAATAGCACCATGAGAGTTCCTACGGACCATTGGTCGATGTGTGTGCCCTGCTATCACAACCGTACCGGCAAGATGCTCAAATGCGTTAATATCCGAATCAGGATAAAGATATCCGCACCACACATCGTTCGGACTTCCATGTACGCAAAGTATCGTAAGAGAATCGATCTGTTGCGCTATTGTAGCTGACTGCTGTTGAATACGTTTGCGTGTTGACTCACTCAACAGCGAATATGCAGTTTGTAGCTGATATATTGG
>DHLT01000224.1:2703-4563 GCA_002405405.1 Ignavibacteria bacterium UBA4661
AACCATATCGTATCAACCTTCGCCCTATCATACAAGTAACGTACACACGCTTGAGTTGCAATATTATTGCCATGTGCATCGGAGAGAAGACCAATTCTCATGCCTACAGTTGATGACGACGAAAAGTAATTATTTCCTTTAGTGCTGATGACATATCTGTTGAAGGTTTCCACCCTAACTCGCGCCATGCTTTCTCTATCGGAATACGCACACGAACATCGTCTTGCTCATCCGGTTGTCCACTCGGCTCAACAGTCGAGGCGGTAGGCTGTCCTACTGTACATACTAGCTCTGCGAGTTCTTTCATGGAAATTGCACGGTCTGACGCAATATTATAAATACCTTTTGCCGATGTATTGAGAACACACTCTACTGCCGAAGCAATATCATGGGCAGAGATAAAATTTTGCTCACGTAAACCTGTACCATGATAGTAGAGTGGTTTTCCTTGCAATGCACGATCAATAAATATTTTTAAGACATTCAGATTAGTCTGACGCACACCAAATGGTGACGGGATGCGGAAACTTGTAGTAGTAGAATTGTGTGCCGCAAATAACTGCTCGCTGTCCAACTTCTGTTGAGCATACCGAGATTGTGGCTGCACGGAGATATGTTCTTCACAGCAATTTATCGCCGCAGGACTATGAGCATAAATACTACAAGAAGACATAAATACAAATGGCATACTATCATTACTAACCATCTGTAATATCGCATGGTCTATTTGCTTGTTTATCAACGCTGATTCTTCATCTCTAATAATCGCATTGGGAAATACTGCTGCACAATGAATAATGGCACCAATGTTAGATATTTCTTTTTTGAGAAAGTCAATATTACCTCGTAAATCGCCAAGAAGGGTTGGAAATACTGTATAACTTACTTTTCGCGCAATACCCATAACAGCATATCCCTGCTTATGGAGATACTCAGCTACTGCGTATCCGATCAAACCACCTGCGCCAGTTACCAAAATTCTTTGCTGTTTATTAAACGACATCAGTATGTATCTGAATGAAGTGATCGAGCAAATCCTGCATGAAGATGTTCTTTTACCATATTCATCTCTTCATGGGTAATCCCAGGAAAGAGTGGCAGTGCAATAGTCATGCGCTCAGCAAAATATCCTTGGGGATAATCCTGAGGCGTAAGATTATACTTTCGAGCATAGACATTTTGGTGTGGTGGAGCATGAGTCCCCTGCCGTGTAATAATTCCTCGTTCTTCCAAATACAACATCACTGCATTACGTTGAAGCATTAATCGCTCAACATTATCGAAGCGCACCTCTTCCGGTTGAAACCAACAGACATACGATTGATAGCTGTGCCGTGAAGAAGGTTCTGTGGTCGGCAAACGTAACCATGCTATATCCGATAAAATATCATCGTAGTATGATGCCCCTACGCGACGCGCTTGCATCAACTCTTTTGCCTTTTGCATTTGGGCAACACCAAGTGCACCTTGTATGTCAGTAAGTCGAAAATTATACCCAACAATATTGTACTCAGGCAAAAGAAATGCTTTCGATGATTGCTGACGTTCTTGATATGGGCGCGATGCACCATGATCTCGATAACTACGACATAATTGAGCAAGATGATCGTCGTTAGTAACAATCATACCACCTTCACCGGTCGTAATTGATTTACGAGGATGAAATGAAAAGCACCCAAGAGCACCAATTGTTCCAACATGATGTGTACCATACCAAGTATCAAAACCGCAGGCAGCGTCTTCAATTATTGTAATACCATATTCTTCGGCAATTGCCATAATAGCGTTCAGATTGGCAGCATTACCAAAAAGGTGTACCGGAATAATTGCTTTTGTTCGCGATGTTATCTTCGTTCGAAG
>DHLT01000305.1 GCA_002405405.1 Ignavibacteria bacterium UBA4661
ATACGAGATGAGCACATGCTAATGTAGCTGCATTGGAGAGAATTATCTCTGCATTGGAGCGAGAAGATTCTATCATGACGGATTTCTGTGCCCCGCGGCTGAGGGCTTCAAAGCTGAGTGCTCCACTGCCTGCACAAATATCGAGGACATGTGCTTCGGAGAGATCGCAATGATTGTACAGAATGTTGAAGATTGTTTCGCGAGCGCGGTCAGTAGTAGGGCGTGCCGATTGCAAGCGTTGAGTATTCAGTGTACGTCCTTTGAAAGTACCGCCGGTAATCCGCATAGCAAGCCACAGAGAAAGAAATCAAGGGAATGATCTATACCCATTGAGAGATAATATTCAAGAAACTACATTTCCATCGGGATATTCATCATCGGCACGGCACTGCCAATGCACGAAGGAAGAATATGCGCCACGCGCGAGCAGTAGTCGCGTTCTCGATCACCAAGCGATGTCGTGAGCATACGCAGAGCATTCAAGCGATGTACCGGGACGGACATTTTTGTTGTGGCATCATGGAGTTTGGCTGAAGTCAGACCTGCACCAAAGAAAAAAGCACCATCAATAAACGGAACGAGGTTTTCCGTCATTTTGTGAATTTGAGCTTCACATTCGCCACCAAAATCGCGGACACTATCACTCATAATAGACATATAGGCGGCAATTTTCCCATCGCGAACAACGCTCACATCCCAGAATTTACCATGAATACCGAAGAGTGCAACTGTCTGAGAAAGCGAATCAGGATAGTTATAGCAATAGGCATCATGTGCAGTGAACTGTGCGACATCGATGCGATCAATACGACCATGTAATGGGAGCAAGGCGATCTCCGGAATGCGCGGTGTCATTTTATCCATGATTGTTGCCAATGCAAAATCTTTACCCTTGTTGTTTGGTGGTAGAGTATAGACACGACTGCGAAATTGTCCTTTTTCAAACTGCGGAAAATTTTGGTTGATTTCCATGTTGAGCATTTGGCGGATCTGTGCTCGAGTAGCTTCTTCAGGAATGGGAAATGTATGGACAATAGCACATTCCATAGCGATTGATACTGTAATGCGCGAAGCTGCACCGCCAATTTCAGCTAAAATTTCATTCAGATCGAGCAAAACTTGCGAGGCAATTGCATTTTCGACTGTTCCATTGAAATCAATCGGACGATCGGTCGAATTGATATATGCCAAAGAATACGCAAACTTTGGATCCGGCTCTAGAAGAGCTACGTATGTGCGATCATAATCAAAATAAACAGCAATAGTCGGTTCCATGGAGTGTATCCTCAAGATGCAAAGAAGAGTTGTCTGAATGTATTTCTCTGCGCTGTACTCTGTTCGATGAGTGTTATCAAAATAAATTCAGGCACAATGTAGCAAAAAGTCATCAAGCGAGAGAACGTACGCTTATTTCCCTTGCAGCATTATCATCAAAAGTACTCCGAAAAAATCTTGCCAAAAAACTGATAGCGTATAATCATGATGAAATTCCTGAAAACTCTCCGTGCCACAGCATGTGATTTTTGTATCTTCGCAGTGCGCATTCGTCATGCAGTTTGTGTGTGCAACAGCAACTGCAAAAACCGATGAAAATTCTATGCCCGGCTCATAATTTTTTGTCTGTTCTCATTTCATATTCACATTCACATTAAGGATACAACCTATGGTACGCGATCTTGCGATGATTAAAAAAGTCTATGCCGATTTTGGTAATCGTGTTGTAGCGGCAAAAGCTAAACTTGGTCGTTCGATGACCTTTGCTGAAAAAGTATTATTTGCTCACCTGGATGTACCGGTCGATCAACATACTGAATTACCTACACGCGGTGTTTCATACGTAGATTTTCGTCCTGACCGTGTTGCCATGCAAGATGCTACAGCACAAATGGCATTGTTGCAATTTATGTCAGCTGGGATGCCTCGTGTGGCTGTGCCCTCGACAGTGCATTGCGATCACTTGATTCGTGCTGAGCATGGTGCAGTATCCGATTTACAGAAATCATTGGTCGAAAACGAAGAAGTCTTCAATTTCCTTGCTTCAGTATCAAAGAAATATGGCATCGGTTTTTGGAAGCCCGGTGCAGGTATTATTCACCAAGTCGTTATCGAAAATTATGCATTCCCCGGTGGAATGATGATTGGAACAGATTCGCATACACCGAATGCCGGTGGTCTTGGTATGATTGCTATTGGTGTTGGTGGTGCTGATGCAGTCGATGTTATGGCTGGTATGCCATGGGAATTGCAAGCACCGAAATTTATTGGTGTGAAGCTGACCGGTAAGTTATCAGGATGGACTTCACCAAAAGATGTGATTCTCAAACTTGCAGGTATCCTGACCGTAAAAGGTGGTACCGGTGCTATCGTTGAATACTTTGGCGAGGGATGTGCCAATATGTCCGCAACCGGTAAAGGAACGATCTGTAACATGGGCGCAGAGATTGGTGCAACAACATCCATTTTCCCGTATGACGCTTCGATGGCGCGGTACTTGGCTTCGACCGGTCGTCAAGAGGTTGCCGATCTTGCCGATGGTATCGCTGAGCATCTGTGTGCCGATCCTGATGTTATTGCAAATCCTGAGAAATACTATGATCAAGTTATCGAAATCAATCTGTCAGAGTTGGAGCCGCATATCAATGGTCCATTCACACCGGATCTCGCGCAACCAATTTCAGAGTTTGTGAAAAATGTGAAAAAGAATGAATGGCCCGAAGAACTGCGTGTTGCGTTGATTGGCTCATGTACTAATTCCAGCTATGAGGATATGACGCGCGTTGCGGCAATTGCCAAAGAGGCGGCAAAACATGGGTTAAAGGCAAAAGCAGAATTCACGATTACGCCGGGTTCAGAGCAAGTCCTGAAAACCATTCAACGCGATGGTGTGCTTGAAGCAATGGAATCCATCGGCGGCACTGTACTTGCCAATGCATGCGGACCATGTATTGGTCAGTGGAAGCGTCATGATGTGAAAAAAGGTGATAAGAACTCTATTATTACGTCATTCAACCGCAACTTTACCGGTCGTAATGATGGCATTGCAGAAACACATGCGTTTGTCGCATCGCCGGAAACAGTTGCTGCATTTGCACTTGCGGGTAACCTGACTGTTGATTTTACCAAAGAGCCAATCAATGGTGTCATGCTTCAACCACCAGTAGGCGATGAATTACCAGCTGGCGGTTTTGTTCCTGATCTTGAAGGATTTGTTGCACCCGCTGAAGATGGTTCAGGTGTTGAAGTGGTGATTGCTGCAACATCCGATCGCTTGCAAAAGCTTGCGCCTTTCTCAGCACCAACTGCGGAAATGTATAAAAACATGCCGCTTCTTATGAAAGTGAAAGGTAAATGTACCACTGACCATATCTCGATGGCAGGTCCATGGTTGAAATTCCGTGGGCATTTGGATAACATCTCCAATAATATGTTCATTGGTGCAATCAACTATGCCAATGGCATGGCAAATAGCATCAAGAATCGGTTAAGCGGTGCCTATGACGAAGTACCGAAAGTTGCACGTGAGTACAAAGCCAACAATTTGGGTTGGGTTGTCGTTGGTGATGAAAACTATGGAGAAGGTTCATCACGCGAGCATGCCGCTATGGAGCCACGTTTCTTGAACGGTAAAGTGATTATCACAAAATCTTTTGCTCGTATTCATGAAACGAACCTCAAAAAACAAGGTATGTTGCCACTGACATTTGTGAATCCTGCTGATTATGATACGATTGTTGAAGGGGATACATTGAGCTTGGATATTACAACTCTTGCACCCGGTAAGCATGTTGAACTCACGATTACACATGGCGATGGTACAACAGCAACTATTATGTTAAAACACACATTTAATGCACAACAGTTGGCGTGGTTCCATGCAGGTAGTGCATTGAATTTAATGGCGAAAAAAATAGCACACTAATCGTAAGAAGAATTTGAATTTTTTTGTTCCTTTACGTATTGTGAATTCAAGAGCGGATTGTATCTTCGGCTTGGTATTTGAATAATATACAAAGTTGGGCAATGTGCACAGAGCATATGCTATACCGTTGTCCGCTCATAGCTTACGACATGATTTTTCTCATTTTTCATTGAATCTGCATGAAACTCAAAATCTTTCTCGCTGAAGACGATCCCGGCATACGTACGCTCACCAAATTCATTTTGGAAAAAGAAGGGTTTGAATTGATTGTTGCAGAAGATGGACAAAAAGCGTGGGATGCACTTCAAAATGTTGTACCCGACGTGATTATGTGCGATGTGCAAATGCCCCAAATGGATGGCTTTACGCTCATGAAGAAAATCAATGGTGACTCACGATTTAATAATGCTATCAAGGTGTTTTTGACATCGATGCGCGAGCGTGAAAATATCCAACAAGGTCTATCATTGAATGTTCATGATTACATTACAAAGCCATTCTCACCGGGGGAATTGCGCCAGCGTTTGCAATCATTAATTGATACTCATAAAAAATAACAGAGCTATTTTCTACAGCAAAATCCGACACACGCAAAAATCATCATGTGTCGGATTTTGTCTTTTTATACACTTCATCTTCCTGCCTTGCTACCATGATTGCACGTTACACACGCCCCGAAATGGGTGCTATTTGGACAGACGATAACAAATACAAAATTTGGTTAGAAATTGAAACACTTGCTTGCGAAGCGCAAGCGGAACTTGGGGTGATTCCTGATGAAGCCGCACGACACATTCGTGCGACAGGAAATTTTAATGTAGAGCGTGTTCTTGAAATTGAAGAAACAACCAAGCATGATGTCATCGCATTTCTGACGAATGTTGCCGAATATGTCGGCGAGCCGGCGCGGTATATTCACTTGGGTATGACATCCAGCGATGTGCTCGATACATGTTTGTCCGTGCAACTCAAGCAGGCAGGTGAACTTCTTTTAGGACGTGTGCAACAACTGCGAAGCATCTTGGCTCGCCGTGCCAATGAATTTAAGCATACTTTGTGTATCGGACGTACGCACGGTATTCATGCCGAGCCAACAACTTTTGGTTTGAAAATGCTCCTATGGCATGAAGAGATGAAACGGAATGAAGAGCGTTTGCAGAAGGCGATAGCAACGATTGCTGTGGGGATGATTTCCGGTGCCGTAGGGACATTCGAGCATTTATCGATGCAGGTAGAAGAGTATGTCTGCAAACATTTGGGCTTGCAACCGGCGAGTGTTTCAACGCAAGTTATTCAACGTGATCGTCATGCGGAATTTCTTTCGACGCTTGCTGTGATTGGCGGTACTCTCGAAAAAATTGCTACGGAGATTCGCCATTTGCAGCGTACCGAAGTTCTCGAAGCTGAGGAGTATTTCTCAAAAGGGCAAAAGGGTAGTTCTGCAATGCCGCACAAACGTAATCCGATTGTGAGCGAGCGTGTATGCGGCTTAGCGCGTCTTCTGCGTGGCAATGCGATGGCGGCAATGGAGAATATCGCGTTGTGGCATGAGCGTGATATTTCGCACAGCAGTGTTGAGCGAGTGATTTGTCCCGACTCAACAATCGCGCTGGATTATATGCTTCATTTGATGATCAATCTCGTCGATAAGTTATTGGTGTATCCTGACACCATGCAGAAGAATTTTGATATTACCTGCGGACTGCACTACTCGCAAACAATTCTTCTGGAATTAGCAAAGCGTGGTGTGTCGCGCGAGAATGCTTATGCTATGGTGCAACGTAATGCCATGCAGACATGGGCAGAGCGCAAACCATTTTTGGATTACCTTGTTGCCGATGCCGAGATTACAGCAATACTTCCGGCAGATGAATTGCGCTCTCTGTGCGATGTACAAAAATCACTCCGCAATGTCGATGCAATCTTTGCACGGTGCGGTGTGTAGATAGACAGAAGCACATATACAATCGTAAAATGTAAAGAGCAGAATACACATTGGTACTCTGCTCTTTTTTGCTTTATGCCTTTTTCTATCTGACGCTCTTATTGAGTTTGCTTCAATGAGCGCAGTTGAGCTATAAACTCAGGGTGATTCCAGTTAGCCGGACTCTGGTACTGAGCGAGGAAATTACCTTGACTGTTAAGAATAAAAGATTCATGATGCATTTCGTTCGTTTTCAGGAGCTGAAAGATTTCATCCTGCTGTTCTACTTTAGCAAAATGAATTTTGTTTGATGGATGCTTTTGAGCATACTCTTGAGCATACTGCGTCTGTTGAGATGCATCATCAATTATATTCAGAGCAATAGACTTTACATTCCCTAGAGTACGAGATAAAGAGTCTAATTTCTCGATCTCTACATCGCCTATCCTTCTGCCATCCCGACTCCACGTCTGAATGATCACAATATCACCTGCATCAAGCCGGAGACTATCGCCATTCAGCAAACGTATTTTGCTCAGGTCAAGAGGGGCTTTGATGACACTAGGGCGAAAAAAGAAGA
>DHLT01000013.1 GCA_002405405.1 Ignavibacteria bacterium UBA4661
TGTGGATAGTGCTATAGTAGCCGCAGACTCTTTGTTACTCACTCTTCCGCAGAATGCTCTTCGTGATGACTTACAAAAAGTTTTATCGGTGTATCGTACACGATTCCAAGATATTGTAGAAGTATCAGAAAAAATTGGTCTTTCAGCAAAAAGCGGCAAAATCAAAACTTTACGGTCTGCACAGAAATCTTTTATTGAAATATTGCCAACAAGCAATGGTGCTCTTGCCGATGATTGGAAAGAACTACAAACTATAGAACGTAATGTTACGATGAGCTCCCTAGAGCAAAATCGCCCGGAAATTGTCGATTCATTAAAGGCATTGTTCCAAAAAAAATCCGATGTTTTTGCGTCAGCTCTTGCTGGTACCGGAGATCGTCTGCAACGCTTTACGGCGTATCGCACTATTGCAGAAGATATTATGGTAGATCAAAAACACAAAGCAGACCTACGTACATTGTTCAAAAAAGATATTATAAATATTCGTCCGGTCATTGCCCAAATGGTACTGGCAACAACAGAATCAGCCAAGAATGCTGAACGTATGATGTTCACGGCGATTATTATTATGATTTTACTGAGCATTCTTCTTGCTTTGCATATTGCTCGGAGCATAGTATATCCAATACGACAACTGACAAAATCAATTATACAGTATGCTCAAGGCGATGAATCAGTCAAAGTGATGACGGAAACAAATGATGAAATTCATGATTTGGCGGTGGCATTTAATACGATGGTAGAAAAAAAGATTGACGATGCCGTCCAATCTGCAGAAACAAAACGCCGCTATCTTTCCGACAGTATTGATACCATTCTAACAGCCATGGATGCCTTTGTTCATGGCGACCTCACGATTTCATTAACCCATAATCAAGACGATGAAATCGGACGTTTGTATCAAGGATTTAATACAGCCGTTGCTAATATGCATGAAGTGGTCACGAATCTTCGGGGAGCGGTAGAAGCCACAACTGATGCAACCGTTCAAATTGTTCGCAATATTGAAGAAACAGCAGAGGGAACAAAACGGCAATTAGAGGTGATTAAACAAATAACCGAACGTTCGGAATACTCCACAGGCACAGCCAACAGAAATGCAACATTAGCGCACACTGCCGCCGAACAAGCACGAACAACAGGACTTTCCGCTTCACAAGGAGGTAGTGTTATTCAAGCAACGATTGATCGTCTCCTGACAGTAACCGATGTTGTGGAAAATGCTTCACGCGGTGTACAGGAATTTCATGAGAGTAGCGAACGCATTACCGATATGCTCAATGTTATCAGTGAGATTGCCGATCAAACCAATCTTCTTGCCCTTAATGCTGCGATCGAAGCTGCTCGTGCCGGCGACCAAGGCAGGGGTTTTGCTGTTGTAGCAGACGAAGTCCGTAAACTTGCTGAACGAACAACAAAATCAACAAAAATGATTTCGGAAATGGTTACGGCAATACGGCGAAATATCGAAAAAGTAACCGTGACCATGCAAAATGGTACTACTATGATGAAAGATGGTAAAATTGATGCTGAAAAAGCGGCGCATGTTCTCAAAAGTATTATTCACAACACGCAAGAAATTACCGGAATCATTAACACTCTTTCCACAGCCAGCGAAGAAGGGGCAGATTCAGCAGAAAAGATTACGCATGATGTTCGTGACATTGAAAGCATTCTCAAAGATTCTGCTTATCGCACCGATGATATCGTTCGTGCCGTGGAACAACTCAACCGCCAAGCAGGAGAATTAGAACGTCTTTTTGACCAGTTTAGACTTCATCGACATGCTTTGTTGTCGCAAGGATAAGAGTTTTGAAATACGATTTCCAAATCATCACCGTACAACAACAAGCGGTCTAATTATGGTCTCACCTTGTATACTCATACGATAGGTGTACATACCCGATGAAAGCCCCAATCGCTGGGCATCTAAGGCAACAGAACACTGTCCTGCCCCGTACACACCTTCGGCAAGAATTGCGATGTGGCGACCTGTCATGTCATGAAGCGTTATAGAAACCAATCCTTGTTTGGCAAGCGAAAAACGGATTAATGCGTCCTGCACCACAGGATTTGGTGCATGAGATATGTTTATAGCGATGTTTCCTCCTCCGCGTACCGATGTTGCTTGCGCAATGCGTGCTCGGAATAATCCATTTTCTGTGCCGGCATACAAATACTCATGGTCAGATGCCAAAGCATAAAGATTACTCATCGGCATAGAGGCATTGGTAATATACCATGATGCACCACCATCATGAGAAGCGTAAACATAGCCGATATTGGAAATAAACCCATTACTGCCAGCATATAGTGTTGCACCGACTTTTTCGATGTCGAAAAATGCCCGGCTTTCCCCACGAACACCAGTCGTACTACGTCTCCATGTTCGCCCTTGATTGGTGGAAATTCGTACCCCAAGATTTGATCCGACGATCATCGTATCACCGGCAATTTCGAGATCATACACAGCATCGCCCGGAGCTAAGGATTGTTCCATCGAAACCCACTGGCGTTCACCCGAGAAGAAATTATAACCAAGCGAATACAATAGTCCATTAGCCATCGTACCAATTACAAACCCCAAGCGATTATCAGGAACAATTACCCGTGAGGACGAGCCGATATTCATCGTAATCCCTGCATTGAACTCTCTCCATGCACCGCCATCGCTGATAAACATGCCATAACCATCAACACACATGATATAGCGAAAAGACTGTGCAGACCCTCGTACAATGTGTACTCCAATGACTTGCGGAAAGGACATGCCAAGCCCTTGATTAAATTGTCGCCATGTTAACCCACCATCCTCTGATAAGAATGCACCCGAGCCGAATGTTCCTACCAAAATTCTTTGCCCATCGACATCAAGCGAAGCAGGGATATAGAGATTTTGATCGGAAGCTATCGGGAAAATTTGCTTTAGCGCATTATTGCGCATGACATACACTTTGCTGTCGGTCGCAACATAGAGCGTGTTGTTGGAAACCTTCATGGCGGTGATTTCCGCATTCTGTGTGCCAGGGATAAATTCCCATGACAATCCTGGCTGGGCAAGAACAAAACCCGATGACACCACAAAGCACATCATCAGGACAAAAGCATAAAAAGAAAAAGAGCGTTTCATAAAACTAATCGTGAAAAAGAAATAAAAAAAGCCATGCCTGTAGAGAGGGACATAGCTTTTTTACGACAACAGAATTCATAAGTTGCAGAGAGTATGATGAGGAATTTGATAAAAATTGGTCTAAAAAACGCCCAAAGAGTACAACCATCAAGATGCACCCGTAAAATACTTGGTGAATTTCACGCGCCCATACAACACCTGAAATCCGGTACGCTGCATATTACTCTGCGAAATCGTTCCCGGCTGTGTCGAAACCACCGCCAAACTGCACCCATGCTCCCGTGCAGCATACAATCGTTGCCCTATAAGACGTTGCTGAATACCACGGCGCCTGAATGCTGGCTGAACACTTGCCCCGGCAAGCAAGGCAATATGTGGTGCAAGCTCATGCTCCCGATCATAAAAAAGTGTTCCGCCTCCGGCAATGACATCGCCAACGCGCTCAATATAGCACACACTGTCGGGGATATAGCAAAAGAGCGAAAAAAGATCCAAGAACTCTTGGGGTATTGTCTGATCGGCATCATGGGTTTCCAAAAATCCTGCGGAAATTGCCCGCGCTGCCGGAAAAATATCATCATCTGTAACAGCTGAAATTGCAGATTCAGGAACAAAAGGGAAATATTCAGCAGGACATTGCAGATCATACCCTAACACCGATGTGTATTCGGACACAGTATAGCCACGTTGATTCAAGATTTGCGTCAAGCTCATATCAGCCAGCATTGACACTTCGATATGCACGGCTGTTTGCCGAGAAAAGAAAAAATCTTCTATGGCTTCAATTTCTGCAACGGCGACCTCGCCCGAAAAACCAAGACCAAATGCCTGCGTGAGGGGAGAATCGTGACCGGCATAGAGTGCTGTGCCTGAACCAATCGCTTGACATTCAAAAAAAGAGTCGGAATACAATCGCTGATGAGCCGTAACGCAGTGCATTTGATTGCGTGATTGGGCTGTTTCGATAGATCGAGCCAAGCTATGATGAGCAAAAATAGGGTTGGTCATATACATAGAGGGGAATTAAAAAAAACAATCTCTACGGAATAAACGCCCACGAATGCGTATGCACATGCGATCCGATGATCTTTTGAATATGGCGTTTCTCTATCAAAAAATAATATACATACATCGCAACTAGATTAATCAGAGAAGCAACGATACCATCCCAAGAACAG
>DHLT01000011.1 GCA_002405405.1 Ignavibacteria bacterium UBA4661
GCACGATTACTTGGTGCAGATATCATTCTCACGACACAAGCATCGCATAAGGATATTCTTGCATGGCAAGCATTCTCTGCGAATCAGCAGGGAAGATTATACGAGATCGGAGAACCCCAAAAAAATACCTACAGCGAGTTGTGTGAAATTCTTTCAAATACGTACCCTACACATAAGATTCTTTGCACTGGAACAGCAATTATACAACCACTCAGTGCCATGCTTGATGCACTACCGAATGCCGAAAGAATCATACAACGGTATTCTGCGCCAACCGGAGTAATGATTTATCAATTTGGCTACGAACTCTTTCAGCGTGGTGAATTTACGTTAGCTGAGGCATTTGTTCCGCAGTATGGACAAGAATTTATTCCTCGATAAGTCAATGTTTTTTAATGCTTTCACCTTATACCTTATGGAGAGCATTCTATTCTTATTTTCTTTTATATGGCACTCATTCGTTCAATTTCAGGCATTCGTGCAACATTAGGTAATGATTTATTTCCTACAGTTATTGCCGATCATGTAGCCGCCTTTGCAGAGTTACAACCCTCAGGTGCTATTGTCGTCGGGCGTGATGGTCGCCCGTCAGGTGGTTGGATAGAGCACATTGTTTCCGGTACACTTTCGGCAATGGGACGTGACGTGATCCTTCTCGGTATGTGTCCAACGCCAACGGTCCAACTTCATGCCGAGCGACCTGAGGTTGCCGGTGGGATTTCCATTACAGCTTCGCACAATCCTAAAGAGTGGAATGGATTAAAATTTCTCTAAGGTGCCGGAACATTCCTCACTGCAGAAGATAATGCGAAGCTCTTTGCAATTGCTGATACAAAGCATTTCGGATTTATTAGTGAGCAACAAGGTGGAGCAATTGACTATGATGCCGGAACATATCAACGCCACATTGAGAATATTTTAAGTCTACCTTTCTTTCAGGATGATACACTTAATCTTTTGCAACGACTTCGCGAGCGCGCATTCACAGTTGTTGTCGATGCTGTCAATTCTTCCGGTTCAGAGATTATGCCACTGCTTTTAGAGCAACTTGGCTGTCGTATCGTGCGTGTGCATTGCAATGGTAGTGGTGTCTTCCCACATGTTGCCGAGCCATTACCGGAGCATCTCGGTGATTTGTGTCATGCAGTACGCGAGCATAAAGCAGACATAGGTATTGCAGTTGATCCCGATGCTGACCGTTTAGTATTGATTGACGAAAATGGCCATGCTGTGTGGGAAGAATATACCATCACATTGGCTACATTGTCGGCATGTACATTTGCGGATACATTTGGTACTCAGTATGAACGTACCGCTATTGTCAATCTCTCGACAACACGAGCGGTAGAAGATGTTATGATGTCATTTGGTGGTCGAGTAGAACGTTCTGCGGTTGGTGAAATTAATGTCGTTCAAACAATGCGATCACTAAATGCATTGATCGGTGGCGAAGGGTCGGGCGGTGTTATTCTTCAGGCAAGTCATGCAGGACGCGACTCCTTAGTCGGGGTTGCATTGGTTCTTGCTCTGTGTTGTCGTACAGGTACGTCATTGTCGCAGATTGTTGCCGATCTGCCGCGTTATGCTATGGTGAAAAATAAAGTAGAATTTCAAGGTGATGTACAAAGTATTCTTCGTACAGTTGCTGAGCAGTATCCTAATGCTGAGGCAAACTGGGTTGATGGCTTGCGATTATCTTTTGGTGCAGAACGAGCTTGGGTACACCTGCGTGCATCGAACACTGAACCTATTATGCGTGTGATCAGTGAAGCACCTGAACAAGTACGTGCAAACACACTTGCAGAGGAATGTATGAAAATTGTTCGATCATTTCTTTGAGTATAAGAATGCAACCACACAGAGAATTTGATGCAATGATTTATGGAGCATGGACGAGACGAGATATCCTCGCGCTTACACTCGCTTTTAGGAAGAAAGCAGGTCAAGTCCGTGAAATTGTAGAAACATACGCAACTCTACGAGAGTATGTGCGTTACCGCCCACAAGAAGAGTTAAGTTTGAATGTTTCGATAATTGATCAAGCATATCAAATGGCAGATCATCAGATCGCAGTATGCAATCGCCACATGATTGCTATTGTTACGTGGTGGGATAATGAGTATCCGCAATTGCTCAAAGAAATCTATTACCCACCGACACTTTTATATGTACAAGGACAATTACAAGTCAATGATGCTATTGGTATCGGTATGGTGGGCACACGTCATTGTACACAGTATGGCAAATTAACTGCCGAGCGTTTTGCACAATTTTTTGCTCAACAAGGACTTGTCGTCGTAAGTGGCTTGGCATATGGCATCGATGCTGTATCGCACAAAGCAGTAGTCAAAAGCAAAGGTATTACCTATGCGGTTATTGCAAGTGGTATTGATTGTATTAGTCCCTCGACTGCGCAAACGCTTGCTCAAGAGATTGTTGCACATGGTGGGGCAATCATCAGTGAATATCCGTGTGGTACTCGAGCAATACCGGCATATTTCCCCCAACGTAATCGTATCATTAGTGGCATAGCGCAAGCTACTGTTGTTGTAGAGAGTGATGTCAAAGGTGGTTCGCTTATTACTGCACAATTTGCTCTCGACCAAAATCGTGAACTTTTCGCCGTGCCCGGAAATATTTCTTCTGACAAAAGTCGTGGCACCAATATGTTGATAAAGCGTGGAAGTGCAGGTCTCGTTATGTCACCGGAAGATGTATTGGAAGGCATGGGTATCACGACACAGCATGTGCTGACATCGAAAACACCGACCGTTTTACTGACTGAACATGAACAACACATCATGGCATATATCAACGATGAGCCAATACATATTGATCTCTTGGCAAGTAGGTTGGCATTGCCAATTCACGAAGTTCTTGTTGCTCTTATGGGGCTTGAGTTCAAAGGTGCTGTACGACAATTGCCCGGTAAGTCGTTTATTCGACAGTAGGATCATGTTCGGGGGTACTACAGGTGTTGCGATAGACATATCGTGATAAAGATTTCCGTTGATGGCTTGTCCAGTCAATACGTGGGCGTTTTGTGTCAACCGGTAAATATCCCAAACGATACAGTGCCATTAACTCGAGATGCTCGGGTACATGCAGTAATCTCTTGAGTTCTTGCCAGGCTGAAGGAATTTCCATCGGAGTTGATATGAATTGAATACCCAAGCCAAGTTCTCCACAGGTTAGCCAAATATTTTCGATTGCCATGCCAAGCGATAGTGTGCAGTAAAATCCCGACAATGTATTTGGCACATACTCAGTCTTATCAAGAAGAGCTGCCAAGATGAGAGGACTGTGTTCAATGAGTTTACGATTGTCTTCACCGAGTAATTTCGGGACACCAAGCGACCCCATGAGCGAGATAACTGTGTCGGAAAATATTTGTTTGATAAAAGGGCGTAATGGCAAAGGTAATTGATCGATGAGAATGCCATCTTGACGTTCGTTCATTTCTTCTTTTGTAAATCGAAAGTATTTGCGGTAGCGTTTGAAAAAAGTACCTTCGCTGATAAGCTGTCCCATCGTGCGACCACCAATTTCAGCAATTTGCGCACGAAGTTCGGGGTTATCAATGAGAACGAACTGCCATGGTTGTGAATTAAAATGACTTGGTGCTCGTTGAGCTACTTCGACTAACCGGTGTTGATGCTCTAAAGAAACAGGAGTATCCTGAAAATAGCCATTCGATGTTTTGCGAGTGTGAATTGCTGTGAGAAGTTCCATAGCATGAGTAATAAAAATGATATAAGCAGAGATGCAGGATTACGTTATTCAAAATGACGAGAATACAAAAGAGAAACAAGTTGTTCTTTCTTGTGTTCTTATCAAAGAAGAAACGATCAGTCTTGATACAAAAACAGAAATAAAGTTTGCGTATCTCTGGCACTTTTCGTTCTTTTAAAGTTCTTCTGCTAAAACATTTCAACCATTTTTTCGTAATAACTTCTGCATAGAGCAGGATGTCCGCAGTGATTTTAGTCTGATTGTTCGTTGAGTTTCATCGCATTAATAGTGGCATACACATAGCGTTCTGCCCCCGCGAGAGCATCTCACATAGACGATGACAAAAAGAATGATAGAAACATAAATCGTTACGGGCATAATATGCAAGGAAGAGTTATTTGTTTTTGTCCACGAAGTGGGTTTATTTTATGCGTATAACAAAGCAATATACAAACCGTGATAGTCAATCACTTGACCGATATTTGCAGGAAATTGGTCGTGTTGGGTTGTTAGATCCGCAGGAAGAGATTGTCTTAGCAAAACGTATCAAGAAGGGTGGTGAAGACGGACGTTTAGCAATGGAGCGTTTGACCAAAGCAAACTTACGGTTTGTCGTATCAGTAGCTAAACAATATCAGAATCAAGGCTTGCCGCTCAATGATTTAATTAATGAAGGCAATTTGGGTTTGATTAAGGCAGCATATCGCTTTGATGAAACTCGTGGATTTAAGTTTATCTCTTATGCAGTGTGGTGGATTCGTCAATCTATTTTGCAGGCATTGGCGGAGCAGTCATATATCGTACGTTTGCCACTCAATCAGGTCGGTACCGTCAATAAAATTCGTAATGTGATCGAGGAATTATCACAACAATTGGAGCGTGACCCAACAACATCAGAAATTGCCGAACGATTAGACTTGACTTCGAAAGAAGTAGAGGAAACAATTAAGATTTCAGGACGTCCGGTTTCGGTAGATGCTCCGTTTCAGGATAATGATGATAATAGTTTGTTGGATGTCCTGCCGAGTGATCGTGAGCCATCGCCGGATCAAAAACTCATTGCAGAATCCTTGCAAATAGAAGTGCGTCGTGCTCTCAGTACGCTGTCAGAACGTGAAATGGAGGTAGTGTCATTGTACTTTGGTATTGGTATTGAATCACCTTTGACGCTTGAAGAAATTGGTGAGCGGTTTAACCTTACACGTGAACGTGTTCGCCAGATCAAAGTCGGAGGGAACAATCAGTGGCGGCATACGTCACGTTCAAAATCATTGCGGACATTCTTAGGGTAGTTTCCCGAACTACAAGAGAATATTCTTTACTCAATGCCTGATCGTTTTATGATCAGGCATTGTTACTTATATGACCATAGAAAGTATTTGTATGCTAGCAATCAGTATTAATTTGGCATACCTTGATTAATCCATGCACGAATTTGTGCCAGGGAGCATGCGTCCAGTGTACTGTTAGGGGGCATAGGAGAATAGCCGATGCTCTTGGTAATGACACCAAGCAAAGCTCCGCTGCGAGCCCATTGAACAACGGCAGGATAATTGGTGAGTATAATGCCGGCATTTGCCGATGGTCCTGAATGACAGCTGACGCAGGATCGGTCAAGGATCGGTAGAATATGCTTGGTAAATGATATGGCTACCGTATCGCATGGGGCGGTAGAACAATCAGTATTGCGAGCACCTTGGGCAATCCAACGACTGATGATGTCTGTTTGAGCTGAGCTTAACGGACTTTGAGGACGCGGAGGCATAATCTCCCGACTTGATGAAAGCATGATTGTATAAAGAGTACTCCTCGAGGGTGAACCCACGACAATACCTTTTTTCACAATATTTGCATAATCACTCAAGATATATCCGTCGGAATGTGAAAATGTATCATGACATCCGCTAGTTGCACAATTACTAAGAAAAATTGGAAGAACATCACGCTGAAAACACACAGTAGTATCGAGGAGTGTTGTAGTACCCGTGTTGGTTGTATCGGTTCGTATTGATGCGGCAATATGAAAATTTTCGCAAGCGGTGATATTAATCCAAGCAAGACCGACTATTGCTATCACAAAAGCAGTCCGAATAATACGAGTTGAGAGGAATTGGAGATGCATAATGTGGTAGTGGTAACGGTAAAAGGAATAGACTCATGGTAGTCTTGTCGTCATAGCACTCTGTAGTGGGTAAGATTGATATAAATGCTAATTATACAAGAAGAGTGAAATGAAACATACGCGACCTTAGTATATCCGTTGCATTTTAACAAGTTCTGCAACATTTTGGGAAAGCAATCCGTATCAGTGCGTATGTTTGAATAATTTGTATGCCGTAAGAGTAATGTGCTGTTAGAGTACAATGAAAATAGTGCAAGTGCGATCGCCAAATTTATTTTTCCTCATCTTTTTTTTGTTCTATGCTTGAATTAACAGCTGTATCAAAAACCTTTGCCGGCGGTGTTAAAGCCGTACAAAATGCATCATTTCGTGTAGGTAAAGGTCAGGTTCTAGGTATCCTTGGTCCTAATGGTGCCGGCAAGACAACCTTGCTTTCCTTGCTCTCTAGCTACCTCTTTCCAAGCAAAGGCGATGTTTTCGTACTCGGATCCCAATTGGGCAATATCGACAGTAGTGAATTGAAAACAAGAGTGGGTTTGACGTCAGCCTCACTCTTGAACCTTATCCCTGCCGATGAGACGGTCGAAGATCTTGTCGCTTCGAGCGCGTATGCAGTTTTCGGACGTTGGATCGAGGAGTACGACATCTGGGATGAATCCAGAGTAGGAGCTCTCCTCTCAGCGCTCGGCGTTAAGGAACNNCGGTCAATAGAAATGTGAAAGATTACATTGGTTATTTGCCGGAAGAGCGTGGTTTATACAAAAAAAGTACCATCGCCGACGTGCTCATGTACTTTGCATTATTAAAGTCGTCGTCATCATTCGATGCCAAGAAAAAAATTTCTACATGGTTAGAAAAATTTGAATTGCAAGGTATGGAAAAACGTAAAGTTGAGGAGCTTTCCAAAGGTAATCAGCAAAAAGTACAGTTCATTGCGGCGATGTTGCATGAGCCGGAATTGGTGATCCTAGATGAACCTTTCTCAGGGCTGGATCCAATTAACCAATTGAAATTCAAGGATATTGTTTTGGAGCAACGTGATCGTGGAAAAGCGATTATCTTCTGTACGCACCAACTAGAATCCGCTGAAAAAATTTGTGATACCATAGCACTTTATAACAAAGGGCAGATTATTCTACAAGGTGAGGTGGAGGAAGTTAAGAGCCGTTTCGGAACAAGTTCTGTACGGGTAGATTTTGAGGGTGACGGTTCTGCTTTGGCATCACTGCCGATGATAAGTAAATCAGAGTTATACGCATCGTCTGCCGAGTTACAGTTGGCAGAAAATGCAACTCTGAATGACTTTTTGCGAGGTGCTTTGGATTAGAATGTCAATTTCCATTCAATACAAAAGATTCAACCATCGCTTCTAAGTATCTATGTTGATTTGGTTGGTAAAGAGAATTTGGCTCATGACTTTCTCAAACAAGAGCGCACGGCAGACATGGGTGCATAATCTTGTAGGTTTTATAACAAATACGCTATCATTATTTTTTCATTGTTATCGATACAATCTCTATGAATATCAATAAAATGCTTCAAGTTGCTCGTTGGGAATTCGTCGAACGGGTTCGTACCAAGGCATTTATAATAGGTATCTTTATTACACCGCTTATTATGGGTGTATTTGCTACCCTGCCGAGTATTTTGGCATCACGATCCGATACAAAAACTAAAACAATTGCTGTCCTTGATCAAAGTAATATGCTTGTAGCAGATGCGCAGGTGTATATTGATTCAAGGTATAAATTAGACAATGGCAAGCCCAATTTCCATTTTGAAATTATTCCTCCGAATACAACACAAGAGCAGTTACAAGCACAATACTATCCACGCGTTTTTAATGATGAGTTGATTGGTAATTTAATTATTCCTGCCGATGTCTTCACTTCACGTACTTTAGAAATGCGTTCTGAAAATGCGGGTAATATTCAAGATGTCAATAAAATTGAACGGGGGATTCAAAAAGTTTTGGTTGCAAAAGCAGCGGAGCAAAACGGAATCAAGGCAGATGTATTCGAGAAAGTGAGTAAATCCATCGATACTAAACAAGTCAAAATTTCTAA
>DHLT01000247.1:0-8422 GCA_002405405.1 Ignavibacteria bacterium UBA4661
AATTTCTACATCCATTTCCTTACTCAATTTAATCATATACTCGCATAAACCTTCCTGATTAGCCTTAAACCACCTGCCAAACCCCCTTTGCAACGCCCACTTTAAAAGGCGTTAACCGGGTAGAGAAACATCCGCATATCGCTCTGCCAGGTCGCATAATTGCTCGCATAATGCCGACACGCTCTCTGCGCACTCAAGCAGAGCAGAGCGTACATAGAGCTTGATATCTGTCAGGGCTTGATCATTGCGCGAACGACCGCTGTGAATCTTTTTTCCGATATCACCAAGCGCAAGTGTCAATAAGAGTTCAATCTGCGAATGAATATCTTCAACACCTTCCTCGATAGCAAAATCATCACGCTGCACTACTTCGTATAAAGTGCGCAAGACATGAACAATGTGCTCACATTCCTCAGATGAAAGTAAACCAATATCGCAGAGCATAATACCATGAGCAATAGAGCCAAGCACATCCCATGGTGCTAGACGCTTATCCATGATACGATCCTCCCCCACGGTAAATCGTTCAACATGTTGTGCCAAGAGTGCATCGCTGTCGCTTTGCTCCGAATCGCGTTGCTTTGCCCATAACTTGTGTTGCAGTTGCGCCATATTGTATCATCGTGGATAATGCTTGTTAGCAATGATGAAGAAGAATTCATCAAGAATTTGTCAAACAAATTACGGCAAACTATACCAATTGGGTAATTTTGTATGTCGTTCACACAGCACGCGCAGACAATCTTTTGCGTCTCTTTTTGGAAATATTGCTTGATACGCTCATGCAGGGAAACCGCTTTCTTATTGTATTCTTTTACTCTGCTGCCTTGAGTATTAGTGCTTTGCTCTCCTCATGCGAAGTGGTTCGCATTGCTTCGAATGAGCGACAAGCACAGGTTTTGCCGGATATTGATCAGCGATCATCGCAAGGGGTTGTATATCTCTTTAAGAATGAAATTGACAGCAACAACATCACTGCTGCTGTCCGTGTTTTTGCCAGCGAACAACAACGCCAGTTGCTTGCCATTGAGAAATACGAAATGAAATTTGATGTTGAACGCTGGGGACGAAGCATTGCCCGCAAAGACATTACCGCATTACGTGCCGATACGATTTCGCCAACCCAGCACCTTGTTAAAGCAGAATTTAACTACAACAAAGCGTTGATGTTTAATACTGTTCGCTTAGGCGACAAATGGTTTATTACATCCGTGAAAGAGTAGTCGCCCTATGCCGCGCCACTACTATACACTTGCTCATATTGTACGTGCAACACAGAAGTATTGCGAGGCATATATCACCGAGTGCTATTCCCAAGAAAAAAATGTTCTCGTTCTCGCTCTCGAAGATACTGCGCGATTTCCAAAGCCCGTTCATCTCGTATGCGAATGTGATGCACGTCTGGGTGTGTTTGTGCTTCGTACCGGATTGCATCAAGCCCGTACGAATGTCATACAAGTTTTACCGCGCATTGTTGGACAACGAATGCTGGCAATCGATCTTCATCCTTCGGAGCGGCTTGTACGAATCACACTCGACTCCGGTGAATTTATTCACTTCATTCTTTTTGGTACAGTTGCTAATGCTCTGCACACCTCATCAACACAGGTAGTGTATGACACATTTCGACTGCAATCAGACTGGGTTGCTCAATCTTTTTCACCAATCAATCTGCTCCATGAACGGTTGTCGGTGCAGGATATTACTCTACCCGCCGATACGCAAGATATTCGCAAACACCTTGCTGAATGTGATCTTCTTCTTGGTAAACTCTATGCGGGCGAAGTGATTCAGTGCTGGCAGAAGGATGGTGATTATACGGTAGAATCTCTCGAAGCCCATGCGCTTCGTATTGCTGAAGAATGTATACAGTCCTCTCGCGCCTTAGTATATGTCCACGCAACGCAGACCGTCGATCACGAGCCAATTCTTTCCTTGATCCCTTTATCTGAATATGTAGAATGGCACTGTACGGAATACACCAACATTGCCGATGCTATCCTCGCCTTTCAGAGTATTCGACGCAGACAGGCATTTATTCGTGAGCGAATCGACACAAGTCGTAAATCTCTGCTTGCTTCGATCATCAAAACACAACGCGCAATAGAAAACATCAATCGCGACACGCTCTCAGCTCAACGCTTACAGGAGCGGCAGTTGTGGGGCGAACTCTTGCTCAGTCTTCCGTATGAACAGACTCGACAACGTGGCGTATCGACAATACAACTACCGGATTACAACAGCAACATCCACACGATTGCACTTGACCCAAAGCTGACTCTTGCTGAAAATGCAACCCGTTATTTTGAAAAAGCACACTCGTCACGGCAGTCGCAGGCGGGACGCGCCGAACGTCTACGGCTGAATCAAGCACGCTTAGAACGATTGGATGCTCTGTTGGCAGACATTGATCGCATTCGTGAGCAGGCAATCCAAAGTATATTGGGCACCCATACACTTTCTCTTCATGCCATGGAAAAACAGTTGCAACAGTCCCTAGGTTCGCTTCCTACCTCGCAGGGTAATCCTCTTCAAAAGCAAGCATCACATCCCTATCGAGAATTCGATGTGGGTGAGGGCTGTGTGTTGTATGTCGGTAAATCTTCCGAAAATAATGATACACTCACAATGAAGTTTGCCAAGCCCAATGATGTATGGCTTCATGCCCGGGGTGTAGCCGGTTCTCATGCTGTTCTGCGAGGAAATTTCCCGGTAGGAAAGCCCCCCAAGAAAGTGCTAGAACTCTCTGCGGCAATTACGGCATATTACTCTAAAGCACGTAATGGAGGATTTGTGCCGGTTGCCTACACGCTGAAGAAATTTGTTCGCAAACCCAAAGGATCGAATGTTGGTGCTGTGGTGCTTGATCGGGAAGAAGTTATCATGGTTAAACCGGGCTTACCGGTTGGTATTCGCGAGGATTGATCAATGATATAGTGTGTAGATCACAACTGCTCTATCACTGATCACTACGCGGTCATTGTACTACTATCATCTTCTTCTGTATTGTTCCTCTGATGTAACAGCGTATACCATACACACCGCGTGCAAGACCTTCTACGGGTACAATACCTGTTGGTGTTGTTATTGTATGTTGTGCAATAATACGTCCTTGCAAGTCGATAATCTCCATCGTAAACGGCATCACGATATTCCCTGAAAGCATATATCGAAGCGGTTCGCCAAGCATACCGGGCTGTGGAAAAATAGACAACGAAACATCACCACTTGACACTTGTCGAACAGATGTCGGTCTTGGATCTACCGTCTTTTCGCAGAGAATGGTATCATCAGGATCAAAGAGGATGCTATCAGGTACAAAAGGAACCGTAACATTTACTCGCTGTATGCGTTCGGTGATGCGTACCGGAACGACTGATCGTGTCTGTCCTCTATTGCCTACAAAAACGATCGGCACATTTACAACAAAAGCAGATGGTACATTGGCAAACGTTACGGACTGTACTTGATTAACAGTAATTTCTACTTGTGCCGCATTTGTACCTTGCACAGTTTGAAAAATCCTTTGTGTACTTGACACTAGAAATTGTGGGTGCCCTGCTTGATACACCCACTGACGAAAGAAAGTATTCCATGCAATAGGCGGATTAGGTATTGATCGTTCGAAACTACGCTGCATATCAGCGGTTGTTGCCGTACTGTATGCAAAACTTTCGATGTACGAACGCAATGCCGGAAAGAACAAACTATCGCCCACCATACGGCGCATCATATTATAGACCAGACCTGCCTTGAAGTATGTTGTTGCTGTTGCAAACAGTTGATTGGCAGGTGGTTGATACAAAGCAGGCAGAGCAATACCACCCAAAGCGAGATAGAGATTCGTTCGTGAGCGAATGAATCCTTGATATAAATCAGGTGCACCAAAAGATTCCATCCAGAGCGCTTCGCTCCATGTTGCGCCACCTTCATTCATCCAAATATCTTCCCACGAACCGCATGTAACCTTGTTACCAAGCCAATGATGTGCTACTTCATGTGCCAATCCAAGATCTTGACCGCGAAGCCAATTGCGATTGATAATCGTCATCGTTTGGTGTTCCATACCACCATACAAATATGGCTGTACTGTAGCGGTGTAGTATTTCTCAAATGGATACGGACCAAAGTATCGCTCTAATCCGGTAATCATACCGGGTGTTGCTCGTAAAGCATTACGTGCATTATAGCGCGTTCCATCTGTCGATGTTTCGTCAAAATCTGACTGCCAGACAAAGTAACGCACAGCAAGAGAATCACGATTGCCGAGCGCACTGCGAAGCGGTGGCAGTGTTTCGCCGTACTCTACATAACGCGATGCTACAACATTCATAAGGTATGGTGCAATTGGTAAATGTGTTTGCCAACGATATTCTATCGTATTTCCGATGGTATTTGTCGAAGATTGCAGAATACCATTAGACAGTGCTACAAAACCTTGCGGCACACGAATTGTTATCGTTGCGACAGCCTTATCATTGGGCGTATCATTGCATGGCATCCAGTTCCGCGCATTATTGGGTTGGCTCATCGTGTAGGCACCACGTTCTGCCGTATAAAAGGTATCAATGCGGGCAACACCATTGATGGTGTATCGACGAATTTCTCCGATACGATTACGATCATACAGATAAAAACCACTGATTGCACTATTGTCGGGACTCGTATGCGTATAATAAAGATCGACACTCACTGTATCACCTCTGCGTGGCGTAAAACCAAGAGGAACAGCACATTCTGTTCGCGTTTCATCGACTGGAATGGGTTGTGCAATTCTACGTCCATTTACCCAACAAGAATCGATACGCATGGTGCTTGCATTAAAAATCAATGTTTGAACATTGATGGAATCGATGCGCAGAAGGATCGTATTGCGCCCTGCATACTGTCGCACAGACCCTGATTCACCTGTTTGCGCCAGTGCATGTGACCAATCCATCCACAGCGTATAAGAGAGAACATCGTAAGGTCTGCGTGGCGAGGTGTAACTTGATTGCTGTTGCAAACGTTGCACCTCTGTTTTACAATACGAACAAGGCAGTGTTGTCGGATAGATCTTTGCTTCATGAATGGCGCAATGTGGCGAGAGTATTCCGCCTTCTCGAATGGAATCTTGTGTCTTCTCTTGTGCATGGAGCGTTGTCGTATATGCTGCTACAATTACTCCAAAGAGTACGAACATTCTTTTCATGTTGCGATAGTAAGTCGAGTATGTCGAATCCGCCATACCAGTTTTATTGACAAGTTTTTCTTCGTGTATCTGTGATTTGCAAAATTTTCCATCCTTGGTCGGTACGAACACACTGAAACGCATTTACGCCGCAGTGACTGAATTTACCACCGGCATAAAATTGATACGGTGTCCATACCGTTGCTAAATTCTGATCAATATGAATCGTCATCGAACTCAAACGTTCATCCAGCACACCCTTCGGTGTTTTACCGACCGTTGCAACAAAACCGGATATCGATTCCACTCGTACAAATGGCTTTCCTGCTTGCTCACCGGTGGTACAGAGCCGTGCTTCTGTATGAAAACAATTTCGCACCACTGTACTATCGGAACTCAGCATTCCCGAAAAGAGTGTGTTGATTACGCTACGCACAGCAACAGAGTCGGTTGCAATATTGTGTTGCGTTGATGCGGGTACATTCGTTGTCTGTCCGAAAAGCAGACAACCCAGTACAATGTTTAAGCAGAATGTTGCCACTGCAGTACGCAGTTTATTTGCAAAGATATTTTTCATAGTATGTTCAATTATTAATGTATATCATTGATGAGAACTCATCTTTATCTCTAAAATTGTTAATGGTATCGATTACCTCCTCGGTGCATATTACCGCCCACCATCTTTGTCACCACCCCTCACAACTACTCACTATAAGCATCATGCACGCCCATACTCGGCTTTATGCCATGCGCGTACAGTATTTTCATGGGGAAGAAAAATCGCTGCAAGCCCGGCAAGCGGTATGATACTACATACTGTCATCATAAACGAAATGCTCGTAGCATCCGCAAGTTTTCCTAATCCTAAAGAACCAAGCGCACCCATACCAAAAGCAACACCGAACATGAAACCCGATACTTTACCGACTTGACCGGGCAAGAGTTCCATTGCATACGACAGCCCTACTGAAAATGTAGCAAGCAAAACAAAACCCACTATTCCCAATAAAATAGCCGTAGTCAAACCACTTGTATAGGGTAGTGCAATAGTCAATGGTGAGGCAATCATCATTGCCATCATCAGCGAACGTTTCATGCCCACGAGCTCTGACAATTTACCACCAAAAAGCGTCCCGACCGCTGCTGCTGCCATAAAGACAAAGACGAGCATTTGCGCATATTTATATTCAGCGCCGAGTGCTTTAATTTGGTAGAGTGCATAATAATTTGTGATACCAACAAAATACCATGATCGTGCAAAAGCAAGCATAATTACCAAACCAAATGCGATATAAAGTTGTTTGCGATGAAGATGCGTTGTTAGGGCAATTCCTTGTTGACGCGCCTTATTGTACTGACTTTCTAAATGTGCTTTGTGCCATGATGAAGCATACCACAAAAGAGCAAGAGCCACAAAGGCTACTGCCGTAAAAAGGAGTGCTCCACGCTGTCCTGTGAGTGGAAGTAATGCAATCGCAATAAGCGGTGCTAATGCCTGACCGGTATTACCGCCAATTTGAAACCATGACTGCCCAATCGCCACACGATTACCCGACGACAAAGCAACAATCCGCGACCCTTCGGGATGAAAAATCGCCGAACCGATTCCACACAACAACACAGCAATCGTCAGACCGACCATCGTTGTCGAAAATGCCAGCATTGTCATGCCTATGAGAAAAAATACCATCGCACTCGGCAATAATCGAGGCTTGGGGTATTTGTCGGTATATGTGCCAATAAAGGGCTGAATGAGCGATGCTAAAAAACTGTTGGCAAATGCTAATACGCCAAGTTCTGTATATGTGAGATGTAATGTTTCATGTAAAAGGGGAAACATCGCCGGGAGCACTGCTTGCATCGTGTCATTGAGCAAATGTCCGATTGCTACCGACCCAAGAATCGGAATCAGAATTGTTTGCTGAACCTGGTATGATTCGTGAACCAGATGCTCTTCATTGATACCTCCTGTATTCATAGGTACTGTATCAAGCGACGCAGTATTGATTGTATCTTTCATAGCCGAAACGCAATTGTGAATTTTCTGTGCATTTTCCCCTTCTGTGCAAAACTACGGGAGTTTGTAATGATGCGGTATGTTTTACTCATCTTTTTTACTGTATCCCACATAATCGTTACCAGCCCTCATAAAAAAACCGCTTGCAGAAAGATCTGCAAGCGGTTACGATTTTTATGCAAGAAAGAGCTTACAATCGTTCCGGTGCAATGCCCCGTTTACCTTTTTTAGGTGCCGGTGCAGGTTCGGATGCGACAGCACCTTCATCTTCACGAATAGCATTTTCACCGAAGATGTTACCTACTTTACTGTTGATAACAATGTCTTGAATATGGCGCAATCCTGTGCCCGCCGGAATAAGTTGACCGAGAATAATATTCTCTTTCAATCCAACCAACTGATCCACTTTTGCACCAACAGCGGCTTCGGTAAGAACACGTGTCGTTTCTTGGAAGGATGCCGCAGAAATAAAGCTTTCGGTTGTCAATGCCGCTGAGGTAATGCCAAGCAGAATCGGTTCGCACTCAGCGGGTTCGGCGGCACGTTTTTTTGCGGCAGTTTTGCCTTTTTTCTTTACTTCTTCGTTCACTTCTTTCAAACGCCGTTTGCTGACAAGTTCGCCGATTTTGAATTTCGTATCATTCGGCTCGGTAACGATTTCATGCTCTGCAAGCATTGCATTTTCATCTTGGAATTTGATACGATCAATTTGATCACCTTCCAAGAACTGCGAATCACCGGAATTGGTAATACGCACTTTTTGCAACATTTGGCGTACAATGACCTCGATGTGTTTGTCGTTAATTTTCACACCTTGCATACGATAGACCTCTTGAATTTCATTCACGAGGTATTCTTGCACGGCATTGACACCGCTGATTTTCAAGATGTCGTGCGGATCAACCGAACCATCGGTCAAACGGTCTCCTGCGCGGACGATATCGCCACTTTGAACAAGTACATACTTGTTCAGCGATACTGTATACTCGATCTTGTTGTTCTCATCATCAAAGCTAGTAATCGTAATTTTCCGAGAACCGCGTTTAGGCACATCAATCGCAACAGTACCATCAATTTCAGCAACAACTGCCGATTTTTGTGGCGAACGTGCTTCAAAGAGTTCCGTTACACGAGGCAAACCGCCTGTAATGTCGCGGGTTTTACCGGCATCACGCGGGATTTTTGCAATTGGCTGACCCACCGACACACCTGCGCCATTATCATCGATGATCTGC
>DHLT01000247.1:8536-10461 GCA_002405405.1 Ignavibacteria bacterium UBA4661
TATCATCGATGATCTGCGCATTGGTAGGCAGGATATAGGTTTGCAGGATGTCGCCTTTCGGGTTAATAATTTCAATCGAGGGCGATTTTGTCCGATCACGCGAGTCGATAATTGTTTTGGTAATGTGTCCTGTTTGCTCATCGACTTCTTCACGATACGTAACATTCTCGATGATATCGCGGTAGCGAATAATTCCGGCTTGCGTCGTTAAGATGACAGAGTTATACGGATCCCACTCAAAAATTTCTTCACCTTTTTTCACGCGCTGACCATCAGTCACTTTCAATGTTGCACCATACATAGCATCATATTTTGTCAATACGCGATTGCTATCCGGCTCAACAATAGTGATGATACCGCCACGGCTGACAACTTTTTCGATTTCAGCACCTTCGTTCAATTCATCATCACTCATCGTGGTAATCGTTGTTACACGGTCAAATTGAACAATACCATCAAATTTTGCGATGACCTTAGATTCAGAAGCGATCAGCGATGCCGTTCCACCGGTGTGGAATGTACGGAGTGTCAGCTGTGTACCCGGCTCGCCGATAGACTGCGCGGCAATCGTACCGACTGCCTCACCGACATCCACCATACGCGAAGAGGACAAGTTACGACCATAACATTTTGCGCACACACCCTGACGAGATTCGCATGTCAGCACCGAACGAGCCAATACGGACTCAACGGCACTTTCTTCAATTGCTTTCGCAATATCTTCATCCATCACGATTCCCTTTTTGGCAAGAACAACACTGCTCACCGGATCGATGACATCGACTAATGGAATACGACCTAAAATACGCTCGGAGAGCTTCTCTTTGATATCCTCACCATCTTTCAAGGCGCGGATTTCCATACCGCGAATCGTACCGCAGTCATCCATGGTAATTACCATATCCTGCGCCACATCATGTAAGCGTCGTGTCAGATAGCCGGCATCAGCTGTTTTCAATGCTGTATCCGCCAAACCTTTCCGCGCTCCGTGTGTCGAGATGAAGTATTCAAGAATCGACAAACCTTCTTTGAAGTTTGAGATAATCGGATTCTCGATCAACTCACCAGTTGAACCCGTCACAGATTTTTTCGGTTTTGCCATCAAACCACGCATCCCTGCAAGCTGACGAATCTGCTCTTTCGAGCCACGCGCTTGCGAATCCAACATCATCCAAAAGGTATTAAATCCTTGATCGTCATTTTTCAGTTTGTTGTACAACTTATCAGCAATGGCATTCGTCGCCGATGACCATTGATCAACGATTTTGTTATAGCGCTCACCGGAGGTAATCACCCCTTGTTGGTAGTATTCCTCGATATTATCCACTTCACGTTGCGCTTCGCCAATGATTCCGTCTTTTTCAGCAGGGATTGCCAAATCTGTGATATTCACCGACAAGCCACCGCGTGTGGCTGTTTCAAATCCTTTGTCTTTGAGATCATCAAGGAAGTTCACGGTTTTTGCCATGCCCGCTTTTTGGAAGCACAAACCGATAATTTGGCGCAAACGACCTTTGCCCAAAGCTTCGTTGATATATCCCATTTCTTCAGGCACGATTTGGTTGAAAATCACTCGACCTGTCGTTGTGGAAATAATTTTACGTTCTTTGGTCAGCGGATCAACCATACGCACCTTAATCGGCGCATGAAGATGTAAACGTTTATTGTTGTATGCAACCAACACTTCATCGATTGAGCTGTAAATACCACGCGCATCATCATCGCCTTTGTTTTCACCGACAACACCACGGCGCATTTTGGTCAAATAGTAGCAACCCAAAACCATGTCTTGCGACGGTACCGTAATCGGCGCGCCATTTTGCGTATGCAGGACATTGTGCGATGCTAACATCAGAAGTAGTGCTTCCAATTGTGCTTCGTGCGACAATGGTACGTGTACCGCCATTTGGTCACCATCGAAATCC
>DHLT01000039.1:0-15570 GCA_002405405.1 Ignavibacteria bacterium UBA4661
GCCTTCAGGCGTGGGGAGTGTCAACGAAATGTATCTTATCCAAGAGCAAGACAGAGCACTGATGTTACAATTCCATTCTGCTCAAGAACGCTATCAGGACTTACTCGAAACACGACCAGGAATCTTCTTACGATTTCCTGTGGGATCGATTGCCTCCTATCTCGGTATGACACAAGAAACTCTCAGCAGACTGCGAACAAAAAAGACGGCAAAAAGAATATGATATAGATCATATAAGAAGTTCTTTGTTCATGGTACGTTTGATTTCACAATACGCTTGTATAACATGATGTGGAAGAGAACCATGATAATGACTCATCAATTCCATAAGCTTTGGCTCAAAGTAGCCGCTGTTATCATCGGATCATTTGGTCCGGTTTTTTTCTTGGGGACAATGACCACGACGGTTGAACCGGCTCGCTTAACATTGGATTTGTTGAGCTGGCCTATTGATGGGGTCACAACCTATTCCTCGCCCGATACAAGATTTTTGTCTGCACTAACCGGTGGATTTCTCTTTGGTTGGGGTGTCATGATTTGGTGCTTGTCTGTGTGGGTGTATGACAAAGCACCTGAGTTTGTGCGGCGTTCACTTCTTGTTGGCGTATTGGCTTGGTTTGTTTTGGATAGTGCCGGTTCGATTGCTTCGGGAAACAGTTCCAATGCCGTCATTAATGTACTAGTGCTATTTCTTGTTGTTGGTCCTTTATGGCGACCGGCAAAGGATCGATGAATATCAGTTTGATGATGAACTCATTACAGTATTATTTAAAAGGTAGTTTCTTATGGTGTCTCTTCGCTTGGTTCTCGTTTTTGTACTTGTTGCTTTTGGTATTCTTACCGGACTTGCCTTTTGGCATGACGGTGTCCTTGGAATCTTTGCGTCTATTATTCATAGCTATGGCTCTCTACAAATCTATGTTGATTTGGTGATCGCCGCTTCACTCATCAATGTGTGGATATGGCGTGATGCTAAAGAGCAAGGGCGCAATCCTTGGGGTTGGATCATAGCAACTCTTATTGTCGGTTCTTTTAGCCCATTGGTGTATTTGTTGGTTCGTAAAAACAAACTGTAAATAGTGTTGATGAGTAGAAATATCCATCATAGGAAGGCACGGTAAACATATTTAGCCAAGGTATGGATTTCTTCTTCTTTCTAGGTCTTGCATTGATTTGTCTGCATGAAATGGATGCTATTCGGTGCAGGGAATGGCGCATTTTTCCGGGATTATCATTCCTTGATGATCGTATCGGCTTTCTCGTGTTTATGATTGCACATGTACCACTCTTCAGTGGTGTTTTTTGGTTTGTCGTCCATGATACGCCACAACGGAGATTTTGTGTGGGGTTTGATGTCTTTCTTATTGCGCACCTTATTGCACACATTCTTTATTTGAAACACAAGCGCAATGAGTTTCGCGATGGTCTTTCGTGGTCAATCATTATTGGTGCAGGTCTCTGTGGATTAGTCGATTTATTCTTGCATTGGTTGAGGTAAGAGTACGTGTTTTGTTGATTGAGGTAATTGTATTATAGGCATAGTGAAAAGATATAAAAGCAAATAATGAATATTCTTGAACACCCAGCTCTTCAGGAAAAACAGGTTTCTGTGCTGAAGAATCTTCTTCATCATTGCTGGTCGCAAGGCATACGCTATCAAATCACCGGCGGATTAGCGGGTAATATCTATGGCTCATTATGGAAACTCCATGACATCGATCTCGAAATGTCTCTCCGAGATGTCTATGCCATAGAGAAAGATTATCGAGACTATGTGCGGGTTCCTACTACACGATATGTCGATGAAGAATTCGATATGTGGCTCTTGCAATTGGAGATCGATGGCGTTTCAATCGATATCAATGCTATTGAAGATTGCTTTATTCTTGTTCCTCCTGATCGCCAGCCATATCACATCGAAACGTCTCTGAATAAGGCTCTTACATATCATATCCATGATCTACCGATAGTAGTACAGCCACTGTCTGCGTTGATTCACTACAAGATACTTTTGCAACGACACGATGATGTCCGCGATCTTCTTTCATGCGTTACTACCATCATCCCAACCGAGCAAGACACAGTACAACAATAATTTTTTCTCCCACGATGTAAGGTTCTGCAAAGTACTGCGTCTAATAGGTAAGAGCAAAGGCACAAGGAATGCTTTGTTCATATCATTACCCATTTTTCACACCCATTTCATAAGGAGTTCATCATGAACAGCACATTTGCAAAACTGCTCGTAGGTACAGCCGTTACGGGATTGTTGTCAGGTTCCACCATGCTGGCACAGGACACCAAACCCAAAGATGATAAAAAACCTGCGAAAACAGAGAAAACTGCTAAGACGGCAGATAAGAAAAAAGAGCATTCATGCAAAAGCAAAGATGGATGCAAGAGCAAAAATGGCTGCAAAAGCAATGGGTGAGCTATTGTAGCCATGCAATACCCGCTCATACAATTGTGTGAGCGGGTGAGTTTTTGAGTATGTCGAGGTCATCCAACCCTCTTAGACACCTTTTCCTTTCGATATTTCCTACATTGTTATGGCAACCCAACCAAACAAGTGGCACCTCCCTGATTTGGGGTTCGGTATCGGACTTCGTACACCACATTATGCTCATATCCTTGAGTATTATCCTCCGGTGGATTGGTTTGAAATTATTTCAGAAAATTTCATAGATGCGGGAGCACGCCCACAATATGTGTTGGAGCGTATTCTCGACCGCTATCCTGTTGTTATGCATGGTGTTTCGATGTCGATTGGCAGTGCCGATCATTTGAACATGGACTATCTCCAACGGTTAAAAGCACTTGCCCGTATAGTACAACCTGCGTGGATAAGTGATCATCTATGTTGGACCGGAGTAAATGGCATCAATACACATGATCTGCTTCCGATTACGTGTAACCACTCCGTGTTAAAGCATATTGTTGAGCGCATTCGCATTGTACAAGATGTGTTGGAGCGTCCGTTGGTTCTTGAAAATGTATCGTCCTATATGGCATTCTCTACGGATTCCATTCCTGAGTGGGAATTCATTGCGATGATGGCAGAGCAAGCAGATTGCGGTATTCTTTTGGATGTGAACAACATCTATGTGAGTAGTTACAATCATGGGTGGGATCCCCTGCTGTACATCGATACGATTCCGGCGGAGCGCATTTGCCAATACCATTTGGCGGGGTATCGCAACAAAGGAGCATATATTCTTGATACCCATAGTGATCATGTTGTTGATGAAGTATGGAATCTTTATCGCTATGCCCAAAGCCGTACAGGTGGGCGTGCTACCCTGCTCGAGTGGGATGAAGACATTCCTGATTTTGCTACTGTTCATGCCGAAGCACAAAAGGCACGGCAGTATTGCACCACAATAAATCCTGTTGATGCTTCTTTGGTTGAGGCATGAGAACGATGGCATATAGCAACAGAACAGAGTTTCCTGCGAGCGATTTCCCCATCATGCAAGAGTGGATGGTTGCATTACTTCGGCATACCGGTACGATTGATGAGGCATGGCAATCTACTTCTGCGACAGCGCATATTTCTGCTGATCGTGCTGATCGCTTGGTGAAGCCCGCGCGCGGATTGTCCGGACGAGAACGTGTCGATATTTATCGAGAGATGTACTATCTGCGGTTGATCGATGCACTCGCAGTTGATGTTCCTCTTGTACGTTACTGCTTGGGTGAAGAGCAGTTCGAGGCAATTGCAATGCGCTATTTTGTGGAGCATCCTTCGCGGTCGTACACGCTCAATCGAGTGAGTGATCAATTCCCTACTTTTCTGTTGGCACTGACACATCGTACACTGCCTGAGGCACTGCACGATACAACACAAGACGATATGGCATTGCTGGCAGATATTGCTCATGTTGAATTAACCGCTGTATGGGCATTTGATGCTCCAACTGCTGAATCAATTTCTACGGCTACTCTCCAAGCAATTCCGCCCGAACAGTATGGTAATCTTCGGCTTAAAGCGCATCCCGCGGTTTTTCTGCATGAAAGTAAGTATCCAATTCTTGCAATCATCGATACCCTGACAGCACGCATGGAGCGTGAACAAGAACAGAACGACCACACAAGTATAACGCTGACCAATCACGACAGAGATTCTCTTTTCGCATCACTGTGCCATGAGGCACCAAGCTATGTTCTAACCTATCGCCCTGAATTTGTTGCTGAATACCATGCTTTTGATGTCGAGCAGTTTGTGTTGTTGCGCGCTTTGCTTGCCGGAGCAACGCTGGAACAAGCAATCGGTACGCTGATTGAACAACCAGCAGTTGCTCATCTCCTCTCCGAACAACCTACTCATGTTAACCACCTTATGCAGTCCGTCATGACATGGTTCTCTGAGTGGGTTGCTCTGGGAATATTTGTCGCCGTAGAATGGTAGCATGCGACACACAAGGATATGATACAGTTTATTCATTTTTATTATTCGACGACACCATGAACAACAATCCATCAACCATGTATAATAGTCCGTCAACATCGGTACAGGGCGCAACAATCTTTCGCATAATACAAGCAGTTGATAGGCTGTACGAAAAAGTATTGAGAATCATGGGATATAGCGCAGACCTCTTCCTCTTGGTTTTGCGTTTGTATTGGGGTTGGCAATGCTTCAATACGGGCAGGGGGAAACTCATGAATTTACAAGCCACAACAGAGTTCTTTGCCAGTCTAGATATACCAATGCCAATGCTGAATGCTATGATGGTAGGAGGTATTGAAATGATTGGAGGAATACTGTTGGTTGTGGGCTTAGGAACACGGTTTGCAGGCGGTGCTTTGACTGTCGTCATGGTTGTCGCATACTGTACTGCCGACTACGAAAAACTTTCGATGATTATGACGGATCCGGATGGCTTTACATCAGCGGCACCGTTTCTTTTCTTGCTAACATCGTTCATAGCTTTTGTTTTCGGAGCGGGTCGAATATCGCTCGATAGTCTTGTGTACTACCTCTTGCGGCGGTTGGGCATTCTTGAATGAAATAATACAATGATGAGCTCCGCACACTCTATCATCAAACAGCAGTTTCTTTGAAGAATACATTCATTAACAACGAACCTTCGGCGCTCTACAATCGTCCTTTTCACACCCAATAAGCGACAGATATGAATACGCTTCTTGTAAAGCAGAAAATTATTCTGCTTTCTTTGCTCCCCATCGGGGTGCTTGCCGTGCTTGGAGCATGGCAGATTGTTTCTGCACGACATGAATTGCAGTCTGCTCATCATGCAGAAGCGACGCTTGTCTATGTGCGCTCGGCTGTTCAGCTTCATCAGGAGTTACGCAAAGAAATTGTGTACGCAATCAGCAGTATTGTTCATAGAGATACCAAAGAGCAAAGCATGAAGCAATATGCAATGCAATGTATTTCTACAGACTCAGCATTGTCGAAGAGCATGGCGAATGCTCGGTTTCTGGACACCGGTTCTCTCTCGCCTAAAGCAAAAATGGTTACTCATCGTCTTGCAGAGCTTCCGGCAATGATGATCTCCTTGCGCCAATCGGTTGCTCTTGCCCAGCAGCAAGCATTGCTCGATCATGTACCGCAAAGCTATGAGCAAGTGTCGGCTGTCCTTCAAGAAGCGATTAACACTTATGCCCAAATCAACACCGAAGATCCCGCTCTTGCAACGACACTCACAACCTATATGACTATCACGCACCAAGAGGATGTGTGGGCAATGTTACGGTTGCTCCTTGTCAAGGTTGTCTCGGTCGATTCGGCTGAGGGAAGCGATTTTAAGAGATACTACGAACTACGAGCAGTAGAATCGCATTATGCACATGCCATGTCAATGGTGGGCGATGCTGATGCTACTGAGCAGTATAGCAATGTTGTTGGTGCAAAAGGTATTGCGGCTGTCGAACGATACTTTACCATGATTTTGGAACAATCGGATGTCGGTCGATTTGGTATTCCTCCACAAGATATTGTTCGTGCCGCTGATGAGCGTCTTGTTGCTCTGCAATCCATACAAAAAGAACTTGCGAATAAAGCACAAGCAAGTCTTATGATCGTACAAAAGAACAAAGAACAGCTTCTGCTTATTGTTGCTGTGAGCTTGATCTGTGTGGTGAGTCTTTTGAGTTGGCTGAGCATGAAAATCATTCGTTCGATTACGCGTCCGATAGGATTGCTCATGCAGTACATTACGCATGTATCGGAGGGGAATGTATCGGAACGGTTTACGGATGCTGAAACCCTGCAAGCACAAGATGAGATTGCACAATTGGCGCGTGCCTTTTCAGCGATGGTTGAGCAAATCGATGGGATGATTGCTGTTATTCGCACTGAAGAAGAAAAATCACGCAAGAGCGTGGTGCAGATTACCGCGCTGGCGGACTCTATTCGCAGTCAAGAAGAGTATGCTCGAAAAAGTGTCGAACAGATTTTGGCATCGATGGAAGAATTTGCCGAAGGCGATTTGACAGTTACTCTTGCCGTACAGTCCGGCGATGATATTGGTCGTCTTTTTTCGGGATACAACAATGTTGTAGCAACGCTTCGTGAGGTGATCGAGAGCATGAACTTTGCTTTTGAAAGTACTGCTGATATGAGCCATACGGTGCAAGCAAAAACACTGGAACTCAACAAAAGTGCTTCCGAGCAGGCAGAGCAAATTTTGGAAATTGTCAGTGCTGTCGAGGAAATGTCACGCACAGCACAAAGCAATGCGCGGCAGACGATTCATGTTGCAGAAGAAGCCCGTAGGGTGAGCAATGATGCTGCACAAGGCGGTATTGTAATTGAACAAGGTATCGAAGGAATGGAGCGTATAGCATCAACTGTGTTGCAACTGCAAGGTACGATTGAAAATCTTGGAAAAGGCAGCGAACGCATTGGTGAAATCGTACAAAGCATTTATGAAATTGCTGATCAAACAAATTTACTCGCATTGAATGCGGCAATTGAAGCGGCACGTGCAGGTGAGGCAGGACGGGGCTTTTCTGTGGTTGCCGATGAAGTGCGAAAACTCTCCGAGCGCACGCAAAAAGCCACCAAACAGATCGTTGAAACCATTACAAAACTTCAATCGGAAACCAAGACCGCTGTCGATGTTGCACGCGAAGGCATGAAAGAATCGGAGCAAGGGCGCATTGCCGCCGCTGAATCGCGACAAGCATTGCAACGTATTGTCGATCATACAAGCAATGTGTCAGACATCATTACACAGATTTCTGCCGCGAGCGAAGAACAGTCAGCCGTGAGTAATGATATTGCCGGACGTATGGAGTTCGTGAGTAACGCAACAACAGAAGTGTCAGCCGGATCGAGTGCCATCGTTCGGCAAATGCAGGATCTCGATACCATGATGAGTAAACTTCAGCGGACAATGAAACATTTTCGTACAGCTTAATTGTATTTTGCTTGTTCTTTCCATTTCTTCCTTCTCACACATCGAGGATCATACGATGAGAACAACAAGCAATCACCGTTTTGCAAGACAGATCATAATAGTGGGTATACAAGCAGTCGTTCTTTGTTTATGGTATGCGGCTACACTCCTTGCCCAGTCGCCTTTGCGTTATCCTGCGCCAACTCGCGAAGCAGATGATACGCCCATAGCCGCGTACAAACAGCGCCGCCAAGCTCTTATGGCAACAATGAGTAATCGTAGTATTGCCGTAGTTTTTTCTGCTGATACACGCAATCGACAAAACGATGTGGAGTATGAATACCGACAATCGAGCGATATGCTGTATTTATGCGGCTTTCCAGAAAAAGAATCGATGCTGTTGCTTGTGCCGGGTGGCATGACATTCGAGGCATCGCTGAATGCAAAACGCTATGAACATATTCTCTTTGTTGCACCGAAAAACCCGCAACGTGAATTATGGACAGGTGTACAATATGGCGCAGAGCAGGCACAAAAAACATTTGGTTTGGATACGGTATTGCATATCGCATCTGCTCAAGAAGTGCTGAAGCGTATTGCTCCGCTCCGCGATACACTGTACTATGGCACAATCCCAACCGCAACAGCCAAAGAGCCGATATTCGGTGCAGGTGTACAGTTTGAGCAGTCAATGCGTAATGGCTTGCGTGAAGCATTTGCTGATGTAGTGGTGAAATCCAACAGCGTAACAATCTCTCGAATGCGCGAGATCAAAGATGCAGAAGAACTTCGTTTGTTGCGGAAAGCTATTGATATATCCTGTGCAGGACATCGTGCCGTTATGCAGTCTGCGCAACCCAACATGTTTGAGTACGAAGCCGAATCAATCATGGAGGGTACCTTTCGCAAACTCGGTGCAGAAGATGTCGGCTATGGTTCGATTATCGGTGCAGGTGTGAATTCTTGTATTCTCCATTACACATCAAATCGCAACCGTATGAAAAAAGGTGATGTATTGCTCATGGATTGCGGTGCTGAGTATCATGGTTACACTGCCGATATTACACGAACTATTCCTGTCAGCGGAGTGTTTAGCAAAGAGCAGAGAATCATTTATGATATTGTTCTCGAGGCGCAGGACTCTTCCATTGCGATGTGTCGTGCCGGTGTGAATCGTAATGCAGGACACACACGCGCTGTGAATGTCATCCGCAGACGCTTGTTAGAACTCGGTATTATTAAAAATCCCGAAGAGTATATCTGGTACTTTCCACATGGATCAGCGCACAATATCGGCTTCGATGTTCATGACCGTCACGTTCGTACCGTGTTTGAGCCGAACATGGTAACAACAGTCGAGCCGGGCATTTACATCCCCGAAGGAAGTCCATGCGATAAGCGATGGTGGAATATCGGCATTCGTCTTGAAGATGATGTTCTCGTTACTAATGGCGAGCCGATTATTCTTTCTGCGGGATTGCCCCGCAAAGCAGATGACATCGAAAAATTGATGAAGAAGCGTAAGTAACGATTTTTTTACTGATTGTATACCAACAATGAAAGCATTCTCTACAGCATGTTCGGTTGTATTGCATAGTATGCTGTACACCGTTCTATGCCTCGCAACATCGTGTTCCGGCAAAGCCGATAGCAATGCCGAAGCCATTGCCAAAACAGTGCAAGCAACACAACAAGTTCATAGTGCAACAACATCTGTTGCTTCTTCTTCTCCATCATCGAATTCACAACAAGCTATGAGTACAACAGATCAAGCGAGTAATACGCGAGCAATAGCAACCTTTGGTGCGGGTTGTTTTTGGTGTGTCGAAGCAGTTTTTCAACGTGCCGAAGGTGTCGAAAGTGTTGTGAGCGGTTATATGGGTGGTCATGTGGTCAATCCAACGTACAAAGCAGTCTGTACCGGCGAAACGGGACATGCCGAAGTGTGTCAAATCACTTATAATCCCCAAAAAATCAGCTATACTGATTTGCTGGAAATTCTCTTTGCAACCCATGACCCAACCACATTGAACCGTCAAGGCAATGATGAAGGTCCGCAATATCGTTCGGCGATTTTTTATCATACCGAAGAGCAAAAAGATATTGCTCAAAAGTTGATTGCCGCACTCGATAAAGAAAAAATCTTTCCCGCGAAAATCGTTACCGAAGTAACCAAAGCAAGTACTTTTTACAAGGCAGAAGACTATCATCAAAACTACTATAATCAAAATGGCAGTCAGCCCTATTGTGCCTTTGTAGTGCGTCCCAAAGTAGATAAATTCATCAAGCACTTTGCGGCAAAACTCAAAGCCGATGCGAAGAAATAAGTGATGAATTTTGAACGAATATCTATCAAAAAACACACAAGGCAAGTCGTTTCTGACTTGCCTTGTGTGTTCATTACCCCTTGCTCATGATGTGTGAGTCAAGATCGTTCGAGGTAATTCCGCAAGATCAATTTCTAAACGGATTACTGTACTTCGGATCGGTTGTAAATGATTGATCGGTAAGCGTCCGTATAAAGGCAACAAGATCAACTTTTTGCTGGGCAGTCAGATTCAAACGGAGTGGTACACCACGCTGACCACGCAAGCGAGGATCAAGATTTTGATGGGGTTGTACACCGGAATTGTAATGTTCTACCACTTGCTCCAAGGTACGGAAACGACCATCGTGCATATACGGCGGTGTTACGGCAATATCACGCAGAGAAGGCACTTTGAATTTACCGATGTCTGCTTGCACTTTGGTTGTTTCATACACGCCAAGATCAGTAGTGGAGATAGCATCTAAGCCATTATTGGTCGGGCGTGTTGCAATCTGAGCATCAGTCGTGTGGCAACCTGCGCAGCCTGCGCCTCCTGCTCCGGGTGCAAGCAAAAAGAGACGTTTGCCATTATTTTCGCTTGCGGTAAAGTTCGGGAAATTATCAGTTGTATTGCGTACTTGTGCACGTCCTTGATCGTAGCGGCTATTGGTACTGACCATACTGCGAACAAACTGTGCCAATGCACGTGCCGTGCGGTCGGCGGTAATTTCCGGAGTGCCGAATGCACGTTGATAGAGATTGGCATAATAGGGTTGCTCATTGATGCGTTGGGTAATTTGAGCTAATGACAAACCCATTTCAGTTGCGTCTTGAATGGGCTTGAGTACTTGCTCTTCAAGTGTTGCGGCACGTTCATCCCAAAAGAAATGACCATTTTGATAGTATCGTGCATTAGCGAGATTCATCGAGTGCCTGCGCGTCAAACCACCCGCAAAGCCACGACTAAGGCGGTTTGTATCGGAAAAGCTATTGGCTTGATTGTGGCACGAAGCACAGGCAACCGTACGATTCAAACTCAAATTTCTCTCATAAAAAAGAACACGACCAAGCGTAGCACCATTGTCGGTAATCGGATTGGTGCGCAGTGTGTTATCATTGGCAACAACGCTTGTTTGTCCGGGCAGATTGATTGCCGTGCGGAAGTGTGCAGGCAGAACAATGTTTGCATAGTTAAACGGTGTTGCAGGTAGAACAGGTACCGCTGTTATTTGTGGCTGCCCGCCCTGCCCTACCGCCATTTCGTTCATTGTGCAGGTCATTTCGTTGGCAGTGGTACTGCAACTTGTCATCAATATGCTTGCGAGCAGTATGCTCATGCCAAAACACAGCAGATTCATCATGAATCGTGTAGCTGGCATTCCATTGGGTGATTGTGTTTTCATGGCATGACTCCAAGAAAAAAATGAGGAAAATTGAACCGACAAACGATAACGTATGCGCGTTTGCTGTTGTCCTTGCTTAATGGTAGAAGTACTAAAGTCTGTTTCGTCTTGTTTCTTCTTGTTGTTGATGTGCTCATGGCTGAAACGGCAAAGAATACTTGCGAGGGAGAAGAGCAGTCTCTATCAATAAGAAAACATGGACGATTCAAATGTTACACGATAATGGATCTTATGGATTAGACGACACCGATTTAAAAATCCTTCGCGGAGTGAGATAAAAGAATTACTCCTCGCGAAGAAGCTCGTTGATATCGTCAATCATGCGAGGAATTTCTGCGCGGAGAGTGCCATTGTAGATGCCGCGCAAGCGACCATGTTTATCCACCAACACAATATTTTCAGAATGAATAAACTCCTTGCTGTCTTTGCTGTATCCTTCTGTCTCCTCGATAAAATATCCGCGTCGAGCTATGTTGTAAATCTCCTCTTGTGTGCCGCGCAAAAAATGCCATTGGTGTCCCGTAATGCCATATTTCATGCTGTACTTAAGCAGAAGAGGTGTGGTGTCAATATCAGGTGTAACGCTATGCGAAAGAAATTTCACAGCTTTCTTGCCCCGATATGCTTTGTAAACCTGCTTGAGATTGGTGGTCATAGTAGGGCAAATGCCCGGGCAAGAGGTAAAAAAGAAATTCACCAGATGCACCGTATTCTGTACACTGTCTTGCGTGATGATATTACCGAATTGATCAGTAAAACGAAATGCTCCAACACGGCGAATGGTATCTATTCTTACTTTGTCGGTTGTCCAGATGGGCGTAAAATCAGGCGTTGCATAATAAGGCACTTTTGCTGAGTTGTACGATGCAGGCAAAGAATGGACAGATTGTTGAGGATGATGGGGTGGAGTGGATGCTTCTTGTTTGGAGCAAGCACTAAGGAATGCTGTGCTACATACCACCGCGACCACGAGGCATCTGATCGGTACTTGCGCTGTCAAGCCATGAACGTGGTGTGCCATGTGCCCATATCGTGCGACACCGCTTTTTACCAATAGTGCCATAGTTTCTTCCATTACGAGCTTCATAATTGACAGACAATGCTCCATCATTGGTAAATGCTTGTTGCAAGCCATATTCGTGTCCTTCGTGATAATGGGCTATACGATAGAGTACGCCATTGTTGTACCACTCTTTTTGTGTGCCTTCGTACACATCATTCGTGTAGGTATATTCAAATTTTTTGTTTCCATTTTCCCAGTAGCCATAGTGCGTTTGCTCGCGTTTGCCCTGCACAAAAAAACGAACTTCTTGGAGTTGGACAGTACCATTGCTTGAGCGGGGATACCAACTGCGAGTTATACCATGGGGCTTGCCTTCGCGGACTTCTTGCAAAAAGAGCGTATCACCTTCGGGCGAGAGTTGATACACCGTACCGGTCATCAATTCACTATTGGCATACCACAGATCATTCTGCATTCGAACGATGGTGCCGTCAATGCGATAGAGCGTTGGAGTAGTCGAGCAAGCACTGCAAAGCATGATACCAATCAATACAGCCAAGAGCCACAATGCGAAGAGCAACAAAGAATACCGCATAGAAAAGCATCGTTGAATTAGCGGGTAATCGTACCCGGTGTGCCAAAGAAACCATTGCCATTGATATACGGATCAACTGCTGTGATATGATAATGGTAAATGCCACCGGGATACTCTGCCGTAGCATGTTTGTGTCCATGATAGGCATCAAGCGCACTTTCTTGAACAAGTGCTCCATTTTCCATCGGACCATACACAGGAAAGCCATCCAGCAAAAAGCCTAAGAGAGCACTTTTACCTTTGCTTGTCGTGAGAGCTATTGGTTCAACATGATAGTGATAATCACTCCCTTGTGCAGGATGTCCGCCATATTGATCGAAGGAATTGATTTCGCCGGTTAATGGCGAACGACCAGCCGCATATTGATTGAAGAGTGGCACACCATTGAGCGATACACCCATCGGACCCAATGGCGTAGCTGTTTTGGTAGCGGCTTCAGCAGGATACATCGGAATACGAAAGGTATAGTTTTGTGTGCCAATGACATTCGGGTTTTGACTCCACTGACGATTAGTGCCATTGTATGCCTCGTACATGGTACTTGCCCATTGCGTACCTTGATAGTATGGGCTTTTGTGGTCAGGACGACCGGTGGTTTTGATCACAATAAAGTCGCCATCGCGTGTAATGCTTGTTGCACCATACACGAGTTTGTATACCGCCGGAACATCACCGGAAACCGTTACACTGACAGCGTCGGTCGTGGTAGTACTTGCACGGGAACAGCCCGAGTATGGAATCCATATGAATACCATAAGCAAGAAAAACATTGATACAATAACCGAAGAAATAAAGCTACGCGATGGTTTTATCGTGTGTGCTGCGGAAGCAAAAAAGGATGAGCGCATAAGAGATAAAGAGGAGTGTAAAAGAAAAGGGTGTTCAGACAATTTCAGATAATGGCATACAATCATGAAAGGGCTTCTTATGTTCTTAGACGATGGTGCCAAGTAAATCCTTCGCTCTGTTTGTACAACTCTGAGCAAAATCATTGATGTTTCAACAAACAAGCCCGTGCTTCGTTCTGTCTGCAAGGGCTTGAAATCTTTTAGATGGCGTATATCGACTATTGGTGCGGAGTCGGCATATTTCTTTCATGGGGCGGTGGTGGCATACCCTCGCGCAGCGGACGGTCATTGCCACTACCATTCTGTGGGGGATTCCCTTCACGCGGACCACCCTGTCCCGGAGGCAGTGGCATACCGCCTTCAGGTCCGCGCTCGCCGGGTGGACGGCGCGGTGGGCTAAGGATAGCACTCACGAGTTGTGGTAAGATTTTCTGAAATTTCTCTTTTTGGTCGGGACGTAGAATATGACTCAACTCGACAAAGTGATTGTAGGTTAGGTCGGCTTTTCCGATAACAATTTTTGCCATCAATCGCTCAAGCGATTCTTTGTCTTCGCTGTTCATTGCTCCTTTGGAGAGTAAATCAAAATATCGTTGGAGTGTTTTGTTGTAGAGATTATCATGCTCGTCCATGCGCTTGCGATGGTCTGTACGCAGCCGTAAATGTTGTGCTACTTGCGCTGAATCGAGATCTAATTCTTGTCGAATACGCTCGTGTAAGGGCATTTGTCTGCCTTGCTCATCAGGCATTTTACCGATAAAACGATTGACAGCACCTTGCGTTGTATCTTCGGGAAAGAAGGTACGCTTAGTGCTCGCCGATGTATAAGTCATAAACCCGACAAGTGCGGCATTCAGCACGAATAAAATAATTGTACTCAAGAGAAAAAGTTTCGCGCGTCCCATGGAGATCACCATTGTGTCAGAATGCAAGAGAAAAAAGATGCTCTATTTTGTTTATGGAAAAACTATCTGCTTCTTAGCTGTTTATTCCATAAAAAGATGAAAGTTGGGATTCAACTCATTTGTTTGAGTTTGCTGTTGAGAATTTGTCGAAGGAGCTACACGAGGGACTTGCTGTATGCTCGCCCATGACCATAGTGCCCAGCAATTCATACCAAAAACACACAGTGCCATAGCAAATGCCATACGTACTGTGCGTGTTGGCACATAATCGGCAAGCACGGAGGGCGACTGCTCTGCACGCAAACGGTCTTCGCGAATGCGGTGCATGATATTCGAGTACAGTTGATCACTCGGTTCAACCGGTGTAAATCCGTTGGCACTACCAAGAACAGATTCAATCCATTCATCGCGTCGCGTATATTCGGTGTTATCCGTATTGTGATTATCGGTATACATGATGTTTTGTTCCTTGAGAATGCAGTTTTCAGCGAAGTTGAGAAGTCTAAGCCGATTCCTGAGCGCATATGAAGACAAACTATCAATTTCATGTGCATTTGAGATTGAAACCCTTCTATGCTCTTAGACGATAGTAATGAAGAAATCCTTTGGTGATATTTTCACTCTTTAGCAACAATGTGAACTTTATAGCGAAGTATTATCCACTGTCATTTTTTAATTCCTTGTATACCTCAATAAGCTGTGTGCGAAGATTCTGTTTAGCACGTTGAAGCAGAGATTCCACTGCTTTGATGCCAAGATGCATAATATCGGCAATTTGCTGCTGTGACATATCTTCGATATATTTCAAAATAAATGCTGTTTTTTGTTGGTCGGGCAGTGTTTCAAGAGCTTTGTAGAGTGTTGCAGCTTGTTCGCTTTGTTCGAGCAGTACACCCGGATGCCGATAGTCGGGTATGTCGTGGAGTGTTTCCCCGCTGTCACCCCACAGTGAGGTCAAAAATGCCCAACGTTTTTTGCGTTTTTTATGACGAAGAAAATCAAGTGATGCATTGACCGTAATACGATACACCCATGTTTCAAGTGCTGCCTGCTCGCGAAAATTTGGGAGTGCTTTGTATGCTTGAACGAATACTTCTTGAGCAATTTCTTCGGCATCTTCCGTAAGATGCACATAGTGCAG
>DHLT01000039.1:15683-16005 GCA_002405405.1 Ignavibacteria bacterium UBA4661
GCACATAGTGCAGTGCAAGATTAAAAACACGGCGGTGGCATCGCGTGTAGAGAGCATTGAAAGCATCTAGATGAAGAGATTCCATTCCGCGTTCAGGAGTGATGAAAAGGGTTGGTGCGAACCTAAAAAAGGGTGAATATCAACAAACAGAAAAAGAGGAAATTGTGAAAAGTACGATTAAGGAAATTAAAAAAAATGTGCGGATGTCTTCGCATACTCTATCGACTGCAACTAAATTGCTTCTGCTTCGTTACACCGTGAAATACCACTTTTCTCTATACAGCATACATCAGGAGAATACACCATGCGAAAACTTTCTCGT
>DHLT01000039.1:16156-16512 GCA_002405405.1 Ignavibacteria bacterium UBA4661
CTTCCGCCCTTCTTGTTGGTATGGTAGCCGGATTTGCCCTTCTTATCGGTATTGGTGCCTCTATTCTCAGTGAAGACAAATCACTGCTTGGTACCATCAGCATAACTTTTGCTATAATTGTTGCTTCATTAATACCAATTCTGTCGGACGATAGAAAACAGCCAACCTGCACTGCACAAGAGAAATCGATATCCTAATGCCTTGACAAGAGTACTATCTTCCTATAAGGTATTTTCCCTCAACATCATAACCACAGGTACACTATGAAAAGAGTAACCGGTATCGGCGGCATTTTCTTCAAATGCAAAGATGCAGAAGCAATGAAAGAATGGTATGGCAAACATCTTGGGTTCCAA
>DHLT01000039.1:16689-16937 GCA_002405405.1 Ignavibacteria bacterium UBA4661
TCGAGTGGTATGAAGAACCAAACGATACTAAAAAAGGACTTACCCAATGGTCGCCGTTTTCTGACACAACAACCTACTTTGCGCCATCAACGAAAGAGTTTATGGTGAATTACCGTGTAGAAAATTTAGAAGCACTTGTCGAGGAACTCAAAAAGGAAGGTGTCGTGATTGTCGATGCCATCGAGACTTATGACTACGGTAAATTCGTTCATATTCTCGATCCTGAAGGGAATAAAATCGAATTGTGG
>DHLT01000039.1:17082-20519 GCA_002405405.1 Ignavibacteria bacterium UBA4661
AGTATACTAAAGACGCGCTTTGCCTGCCATGATGCGCCATATAACAATGGGCTGTGCTTGTTGGCTTTTGTTCTCTTGTCCAGCCATTGACAAAAGAGCACAGCCCACAACCACAGCCCATGAAAGATTCAACCGTTTTTGAAAGAAACCTCACCCAGTCCTTCGGACAGCCCTCTCCCCAGAGGAGAGAGCAGATTGAGCAAATGCGTAAGCACTGCGAAATCGGGAGAGGTTTCACGAAAACCACATGAGATAGGACTTTATGAGATAGGACTTTGTTCAATCGCACCAACACCGATCCATTACTCACTTCGGAGTGATTGCACCGGATTTGCCGTTGCCGCTCGATATGCTTGCGAGGCAATCGTTGCAAAGGCGATCAAAATCGCTACCATGCCCCCCCCCACAAAGATTCCTATGCTCAGATCGATTTTATACGCAAAGTCTGCCAACCATGTGCTCGTACCGAACCAAGCAATCGGCATAGCAATCATGAGTGCTATACCCACCAAAAGTAGAAACTCTCGCGATAGCAACGCAATAATTCCCGATGTGCTCGCACCGAGTACTTTGCGAATGCCGATTTCCTTGGTACGTTGTTCGGCAGAATATGTCGAGAGAGCAAAAAGTCCTAAAGACGCAATCACAATCGCCAAGCCCGCAAAGAGAGCGAGTAGTGCACCCAAGCGCGTTTCTACGCGGTACAGTGCATCCATACGCTGACTGAGTAAACTATACTTCGGTGGGAAATCAGGAACAAAGCGCGACCATACGGCTTCGAGTGCTTGCAGATTTGCCTGCATTTCGGCGGCAGTCATCGTTGCTTTGTCTGATTTCAAGCGAATGCTTGAAAAATTAAATTGCCCCGGAAATATCCGAAATGCCATGGGTTCAATTGCCGTTTGCAAAGAACGCGAGTGAAAATCTTTGACAACACCAATAATAATACCATCAAAAGGATACACATTCGTCACATGTTTGCCGATAATGTCTTCCGGTGATGCAAAACCAAATTTTTTTGCCGCTGTTTCATTGACAATGATACCTTCAGAACATGCCACGGTGTTGCCATACGAAGTTGGCATGGTTTGCAAGGGTTCGTTCTGATAAAAACTCCGTCCGGCTACAATCTGCACACCATATTCTTGCAAGTAGCGGTCATCGATATTGAACATATCAATTTCGACATTGATAGGTTTTTGTCCTGCTGAGCGTTCAATATCCATGAGCCATGTGCCACGAGTGCCGGTCGGTACGGCACTTGAGTGTGCAACACCTGCCACAAAGGGTAATTTGAGCATCTCGGTACGCATGGTTTCGGCATTGGTACGTGCCTTGTCGTTGAATTCCCAATCAAAGACGACAACGGCATCTTTCGTAAAACCAAGATCGCGTGTTTGCATGTAATTGAGCTGGTAATACACAACCAAGGTGGCAATAATGAGTGCGCTCGACAAGGTAAATTGAAGTACGACCAATGCTTTGCGCAGCGAAACGCTTCCACTTGTACCTCGGAGTGATTTCAAGACCAGAACGGGCTGGAATCCTGATAGGATGAATGCGGGATAGCACCCTGCAAGTACGCCTACAATAATGCTCAAAACGACAAGCAGTGTTGCACTATACACATGGATATCGGTCGAACCAATCGGCAAGGAAATAACTCGGAACAGCGATAATGTTTTGCCGGTAAATGCGCCAAAGAGTGGCAGGAGAATTTCGCAAAGTACGCCGGCAATCAGCATGGCAAGCAATGCCGTAACAACTGCTTCAGCGAGAAATTGTATGATCAGTTCGCCACGATGTGCGCCCAGTGTTTTACGGATGCCGATTTCTTTGCTGCGCTGGGCAGAGCGTGCCGTAGCAAGATTAATAAAATTGATTGCACCCAAGAGTAAGATAACGGTGCCGATTGCCCCAAGTACCGTTACCACCGTAATGCTTCCCACCGGAGAAAACTGTGCTGTACGCTTGGAGTACAGATAAATGCGCAGGAGAGGTTCGACATCGAGTGTTGCCTTGGCATTATCTTTTATCAAGCGTTGATTCATGATCGGCTCGATAGTAGTTTTTAGAGTTTTAGCAAAGGCATCTACTCCGGTACCTTCGCGCACAAGTACATAGGTGAGAAACGCATTGGTAAACCAGTTGGGAAGCATCCATGAGAAACCCGGATTTTTTTCAATGGTTGCGAAGGAAATCAGCATTGATGGGCGAAGATGCGATTGATCGGGAATATCAGCCATAATGCCCGTAACGGTGAATTCACCCATTTCTGCCTTGAGAGTTTCGCCCATCGGTTCGCGGTCGCCAAAGTATTTTATTGCTGCCGATTCCGTCAAAACAATGCTGTTGGGCAAATTCAACGCTAAAGCAGGATTGCCTTTGATAAGCGGAAAGGAAAACACCGAAAAAAAACTCGGCTCGGTAATCACTACAGCCGTTTCTTTGAAACGCTTATTCGTTGAAACTGCACGGAACTGCATAGTTTGGTCGTTGGTTGCCATAGACATGATCCGTACGACCGCTTCGGCTTGCGATATATTGGCTTGAACAGCGGGGGCAAGTGGCGCAGGGGTGCTGGCATCATTGCTGACAACGCTACCACGCTCGACATTCTGTACGATACGGATAATGCGATCACGTTTGGTATGAAAGCGGTCGAAGGACATTTCATCGCTGATAAACAGTGCGATAATCGTACACGCGCACAAGCCCATCGCCAAACCCATGATGTTGATCAGCGAGTACATTTTAGTGCGCACGAGCGAGCGCAAAGCGATAGTAAGAATACTCTGGAACATGGCAGAATCCGAAAAATGCGATAAAAATCCTTGCAAATACACTCAACAAGGCAGAAAATATGTGCCAAAACAAAAAAAGAGGTGATGATGAGTACAATTCCTTCTTTTTATTGAAAATCGGCATTTTGACCTTGTGTGTCTGTTCATTTGCGAACAGTTGCTATAGAACAAAGTGTTCGTTTTCGGACATTTTTCGATGGTGTTGGAGATGTATAGAAGTTTATCTACAACCCAAACTTCTCCATTCTCCTATACAAAGCCGCCCGCGTGATACCAAGCTCTTCGGCGGTGTGACTGATATTGCCTTGGTGTTTGTGGAGTGCCGATTGGATTGCCTGTTTTTCGAGATCGTCAAGGTTAAGTGTCGTTTGTACTGCTGTTGCGGTAGGAGGCGTAGGCGCTATCGGTTGTTGCGAACGCAAACCAAGATCATCGGGCGTGAGCGTTGTGTTGGAGGTCATAATGACAGCTCGCTCCATACTGTGTTGCAGTTCACGAACATTACCTCGCCACTCATGATGTTGGAGGGCAGTGTAACCGGATTCCGTAATGTGTTTCAACGGCAAACGGTACTTGGTGCAATAGAGTTCATCAAAGTGATTGGCAAGCAGGGGGATGTCTTCCACACGTTCG
>DHLT01000156.1:0-3824 GCA_002405405.1 Ignavibacteria bacterium UBA4661
CTTTATCTTTTTATTTTGCCCCCACATGTTGGTGATATCGTATGCTTTCAGATGCATCATGACTCACTGAGCCAATAAATCCGGATATTCTCAGATTCATGTCTTCATGTGTTTTTACATATTCATATCCAAATGCAGGAATAACTCCTTCTTTATCGAGACTGCTTCTTTGCCAACCATTGAGAAGATGCAGTGCAAATGCATCATTACCTGTTTCATATCGCAAGCGTATTCCGGATTGATAATAAGGAGTATTATCAGCAACGATGCTTCTGGTGGGTGTCATGCATTCCATGCTGATTGGTGATTCTAAACCAATATGGGATGGATAAACGCCAATCAAGATTTCTATATCATCCTTTGGCTTATGAGCCAACCATAATGAACCGATATTTCTGAATGGTCCGATTTCAGCAGAAAGATTTTGATTGGCATAAGTTCCCAATAATCCCGAGACTTCTCCCTGCCATTGACCGGACTGAATATTCAGAGAACTCAAGAGAAGATTGATGGAAGGAATATTATTCGAATTCTGTGAGACCAGAAATGGTCTTGCGATTTTTCTATCATGGCCATCTGCAACATTAAGATATCCTTCTCCCCTCAATGCAAATCGTTCTTTCGTTTCCGATTCTGTAGAATGAACCACTCCATGCAATGCCCCAATTGCAATGTGCAGAATTAGCGATAAGCGTATATGCCTCATGGAATCTGTTCAATCGTCAGCATATTTGTTCGAGATCTTGCCACGAGAGGTCTGCCAATGGTTATGACCACGGACTCACCTGATTTGAAGAACTGTTCTTTTTTCAGGAATTGTTTCATGTGTTCAACCGTATAGTCAGTACCTCCAACTTTATCGATCAGCACACCTGTGACACCCCAAAACAATCCCGTTCTTCTAGCTATTTCAGCAAACTCAGTCATTGCGATGATTGGTCTGTTTGGTCTTCTGTTTGAGATGAGCAAAGCTGTTTCACCTGACAAACTCAATGTTGAAATGCCGGCCACATCTTCATTCTCTGCAATAGTTGCCGCTGCGGTTGCAATCAAATCCGTATTGTGTTCTTTTCGCGGCAATCCCAATGTTCTTCTTCTGATGCGCATGTCATCTTGCTTGCAGTGAGATTCGGCTTCGCTACAAATCGTGCGCATATAACTCACGGTTTCAACGGGGTATGCTCCAACGCTTGTTTCAGCTGAGAGCATCACAACATCAGTTCCATCAAGCACGGCATTTGCAACATCGCTTGCTTCAGCTCTGGTTGGTCTTGGATTATTGATCATCGACTCCAGCATCTGCGTTGCCGTAATCACCGGTCTTGCATAGCGATTGCATACGGCTATGATGTTCTTCTGAACTGTAGGAACTTCTGCGGCAGGTATCTCAACACCAAGATCACCTCGGGCTACCATGATCACATCTGAAACTTTCACGATGTCTTCAATTTTCTTCACAGCCTCCGGTTTTTCAATTTTGGCTATCACCCATTGTTTGCCGCCAAGTTTTGCAATATGTTTTTTTATGTGGAGCACATCTTCAGGTTTTCGGACAAATGACAATGCCACATAATCCACACCTTGCTCAATAGCGAATTTCACATCTTTTTTATCCTTGTCGGACATTGATGGTTGACTCACTTTTACATTCGGAAGATTAATGCCTTTTCGAGACTTGAGAATTCCGCCATTCATGACAGTAACATGAACGAATGGAGCTTTGACTGCTGTTACGGTCACTTTCATGAGTCCATCATCAAATAGAAGGACATCACCTTTCTTTACATCACTCGCTATTTCCGGATATTCAACAGGAATTAAATTTTTGGGAATTGAAGAACCGGACTTTTCAAAACGCTGTCTGTCTGCAATGGCATAACTATCACCTGTCACAAGTTCGATGACTTCATCCTTTAAGTCTGCCACTCGAATTTTGGGTCCTTGCAAGTCAGCGACGATTGGCAGGAAAATACCGAGCTTCTTTTCTGCAGAGCGAATGATTTTGATATTTTCAAGATGTACTTCATGCGATCCATGAGACATATTGAGTCTGAAACCATTTGCACCGGCCAATACGAGTTCAATGATTTTATTTTGAGATGCAATTGCCGGTCCCATCGTGCAGAGAATCTTCGTATTCTGATGAAGATGTTCCAATCGATGTGATTTCAAAGCACTTCGTAATTGTTGTGTATTTGGTGCAAATTGTTTCTTCTTCACTGTATTATCCTTGTAATGCTGTTTTGATGAATCCATCGGCTTCTTGCAATTTCACTTGCGCTGTTCTTGCATCCACATCCGCAAGCAACATCACAAGTGCGGTTTTCACATGGCCTTGTGCGCTGTCAAGCGTATCTGATGCTGTATCATAATCCACATCGGCAATCTCCATGATGATGCGCTTTGCTCTCTCTCGCAATTTCGCATTTGTCAATTGCAAATCCACCATGATGTTTCCATAACTTTTTCCGAGACGTATCATCGATGCTGTTGTGAGCATGTTCAAAATCATTTTTTGCGCGGTACCACTTTTCATGCGTGTTGATCCTGCAATCACTTCGGGTCCGACATGTGGAGCAATAACGATTTCCGCATTCACTCCGAGTTCATGCAATTGTTCTCTGGAATTAGTGGTCACCAAAATTGTGTGACATCCCATGGACATTGCTTTGTCCAAAGCGCCACGCACAAATGGTGTTCTTCCTGAAGCAGCAATACCACAAATCACATCATTCTTATGTACTTGAACATCAATCAATGCCTGTGCGCCATGTTCAGGTGAATCTTCCGCACCTTCTTGCGCTTTGAAGATTGCCTTTTCACCTCCGGCAATGATTCCTTGAACCATTCCGGGTTCAGTTCCAAAAGTTGGAGGACATTCCGATGCATCAACAATGCCGAGTCTTCCACTTGTTCCGGCACCCACATAGAGAAGCCGTCCACCAATCTTGAATTGTCTGGTAATGATGTCCACAGCTAGAGCAATCTGAGGCAATTCTTCTTTTATGGCATCGGCAATCATTGCATCTTCACTATTGATCAATTGCAATATTTCCATCGTGCTCATGAGATCGATGTCACTTGATCTTTGATTTCTTTGCTCGGTGGCAAGATTCGATATTTCTTTGAAGAGAGATGTCATGAATTAATGTCTTGCGGCACCACCATCAACATTGATGGTTTGGCCTGTTATGATTCCGGATGCAGGAAGTGCAAGAAATGCAACGAGATTCGCAATATCTTCCGGTTCATCCGGACGATGCACTGCTTGTTCGGGTAGAATATGTTCAAGAATTGTTTTTGACAATCGTACATCGGCAGGTCTTTGTGTAGCGGTCAAGCCAACAGTGATTGCATTGATTGTGATGCCATGTTTGCCTATTTCTGATGCGAGTGATCTCGTGAACCCGATCACACCCATTTTTGCTGCAGCATAATGTGATAAATACGGAGTACCAAGCCAAACCGTATTTGATGATAGTGTTATGATCCGACCAAAGTTATTGGCTTTCATGGTTGGCATCACAGCTTGCGTCACCAAAAACAAACTTGTGAGATTGATATTCATCATTGCACTCCATTGTTCATGCGTGATGAGTTCCAGAGGAGCTTCATCATATAAGCCAACATTGTGTACGAGAATGTCAATCGTTCCAAATTCTTTGAGCGTGGCATTTATCAATGTTGTCACATCTTCCGGTTTGGTGCAATCGGCCTTTACGGTCAATGCTCTTCCTCCGGCTTGACGAACTTTTTCGGCAGTTTCTGTTGCATCTGCCAGATCAGCAATCACAACTATGGCACCTTCTTCGGCCAATCGTTCA
>DHLT01000156.1:3927-4443 GCA_002405405.1 Ignavibacteria bacterium UBA4661
ATCACAACTATGGCACCTTCTTCAGCCAATCGTTCACAAAAAGCACTACCATTGCCAAATGCTGCGCCCGTTACGATTGCTACACGATCTTTGAGTCCATGTTCGAATTCATGTATTTTCATGCTTACCTTTCAATTATGCTCTCGGATGTGCATTCCGATATGCTTGTTTCAATCTATCGACGGACACATGTGTATACACCTGTGTGGCCGACAAAGAACTATGTCCGAGCATTTCACTCACGGAACTGATGTCCGCACCATTGTCCAGCAGATGCGTTGCAAATGTATGGCGCAAAACATGCGGACTTTTCTGCGGTGATTCCGTCACGGGATTCATCGCTCTTCTAATTATTCTATAAACGACAGAGGGATTCATCACTCTTCCTCTATCACTTAAAAACACCTTCCCTTCAGGTTGGGCGGTGTTCAGAGTAGTCAAATTCGATCTCAAAGCAAGATATGCCTCGATTGCTTCAATGGCCTTCATGCCCATCGGCACGATGCGTTCTTTTTT
>DHLT01000261.1 GCA_002405405.1 Ignavibacteria bacterium UBA4661
GCCGTAATCGTCGTAGGTATACCGCGGTTGTCAAAAATGTATTGTGTTGAGGGCAGAATGTGTGCATGAACAAGATTCACTGCTTTAGCCGGATTGATAACAGGCAGAAGAAGCATTTTATTGTCAGCCCAGACTTGCTCTTGAATTTGCCGCGTACGCACTTCAGTGCTGATAGCATGGTAACAGTGTACATAGTCGGCTTGTTGATACCATTTGCTGGCAAAGAGTGTTTGTGCGATACGAGCAGACCATTCCTTGTGTTTATGCTCAGGGATTTGTCCGCGTGTTGTCAAGACATGCTGACGTAGAGTCTGTTTCTTTTCACGGGTTGTCATAACAAGAAAAAGGAAAGATGATGTAGAGACATTGCACCTGTACTGAGCTTGTCGAAGTATGCAATGTCTCTACCATAAACCACCAAGATACAACAATGGGTTTGTACGATGACTCATACAAACCCATGGATAAAGAACTGCAGTATAAACGATTACTTGGCTGCTGTTGGCTTGGCAACCTGCTCAATAGCATAAGCACGCCATTTATCATTCAAACGCAAATACCAAAATGCTTGTGGTTGTTGTGCTTCGCTATTGGCTTGCAATGATTTATATACAAAGACCGATGCCGACGCGCTATCGCCACGTGCCAAAGAAATCTCGGCTTTGTAAAGCCAGCCATTCCACTCGTCGGGGCGGTAGGATACATATTTATCGGCATAATACATTGTTGTATCAAGATTACGACCGCGATGGTAAATGTCTGATAATACACCAAATGTGTTATAGTTAGTTGGGTGCATTTCCATGAGAACACGTGTTGTCTTTACGATAATCGAGTCATAGATGGCGCGCTGGGCAGGTTGCTCTTGCGTAGCTTTCATTGCTTGGTCATTAATGAGTTTGGAAAAATCCAAAATCGGACTAAAGATCAAGTATTTACCTACGCCAAGATTAAGCATTGATGTGCCGGTCAATGAGGTCAATGTTTTCGCAAAACCATAATCAACAGTTTCCGGTACTTCAGGAATTTTTGATGAGAAAATCAAGTCAGGCAAAATGTTTGCAGGCACGCCACGACGAGGACCTGCATTTGAAGTGAGAGTACCATAGATTTGACGATCCACCCACATGGTAATTGCCCAAGCGCAGGTGAGCCACACAAAAAAGACTGCGGCAATTCTCCGCATAACTGCAGAATTCCAACGAAGTGAGCGGAGAGTAAAGAGTGCAGGAATTTCACCTTCGACCGTAATAATTGCCACAATTGCTCCGACCCACACAGCACCATAAATACGCGGTGTCAAGAAGTCTGTTTGTGTTGCAAAGAGCCATGCAAGGATACCACCAACACTGGCAAGCAAAATACCCTTACGGCTGCCACGTATTGCGTAGTACAATACCATAAGCATAAAACCATTAAAGGTAACAAAGCCGATAACACCTAACTCAAGGAAAGATTGTATCCAGTCATTGTGTAATTCTGCACCAAGATTGTGGAGGATATTCGAGTACATTGGAACATGCATCGGGAATTGACCAATGCCGATACCGAACATCCATGCCGGAGTATTCATTGGACCGGAGTATTTGCCAAAGGAGTTTGTTCCAAAGAGCATATTCTTCGACATTGTCCAGAAGTCAAAACGGTCAGAGCGACCAAACTCAACAACATTTTTGATGGTTGAAACAGCTGATACAACATCTTCTTTGCCTGTACCTTCCAATTTTTGTGGATTGGTATCACCCTCAAGTAAGAATGGGCTGGCAGGCAATGCAAACAAAATAACAGCCGAGACAGCAGAACCAATTGCAAGTTGGCGGAAGCGAATAGTATTCCAACGTTTTTGTACGGTGAAAATTACCGCCATACCGATAAATGCGGCAACTGCACCCATCCATCCTGAGCGAGCACGAATTTGCACAAGCATCACTAAGGTTGCAACAAAAGATGCCGCTGCAAAAAGAAACTGACGCTGTGTTTGAACAAAATTGGAGAACATATACCACAGCAAGAATGGTAATGCTGTTGCGAGGTATGTTCCGGCATATGCACGATACGCTAAGGTAGAAGATGGACGACCTGCCGACATCACCCAGTCAAAGGACAAGAGTTGTCGCCATGTGAGAGATGAAAGTGGTTTGGTCATAGCTTGCAATTCTTTGGTATCGCCACCGAAGAAAAAGCTAATCATACCAATGACACCAATGACCAAAGCAGTTGCGACATACACACGCCAGAAGGTTGCGGAACGCCAGAAGTGCGTTTGTTTGCCGATGATATACGCGGCAATGCCATAATTCAAATACAACAAACGCTCAAAGCCAACTTTCCAGTATACTGACCAAAAGAGTGCGACAAAACCCCATACCATATAGACCAACCAAAAGAGGTCGGGCAGGGTAAAGGAAATACCTTCATTGTCTTTGCGTTTGCTCTTGATGAAAAAGAATGTCAGGGCGTACACAATGCCGATATAGATCGCCTTGATGTAGAAATCAATTGTATGCACACCATTAACAATGTACAATGGATTGGCTGCAATAAGAGTCCATGGAGCACGGACGGTAAAGAAGATCGCAACCGTTGCAAGGAGTGTCCAGAGCAACATTGCAGGAAACCCCATACTCTCGATGCTATTGATCATCAGCAAGGGGTTCAAGATGAGGGGAATCATCATCCATGATTGAAAAACACTGTCACCATTAACATCAAACCACGAAGTATTACTACCTCGTTGATTACTTGTGCGGGACTTCACTGTGCGAGTTGTGGTTTTTGCCATAACGTTTGCAACACGAAAAAAATGAGTAAGAAAAATAAGGAGAGTTAAAAATTTCTGTAGAGTCAGCGATAGAATCAAATTGATTGCTTCACGCTACGATGCTTTTTGAATCGTAATGATGCGTTTATTGTCATCATTGCCGGTATCATCAGTTGTGAATGTAATCGCGTAATGGGAACGGGGCATACTGCCATTAGCGCGCTCCGCCCACTCGATGAGCTTAATACTGTCGGGTGCATCAGTACATTCATCAAAACCGATGTTGGCAAGTTCTGCTTTCGATTTCACGCGATACAAATCAAGATGATAAATCTGAATTGTCTCATTGTCGAAAGTGCCATTATACTGGTTGATGATTGTATAAGTTGGGCTTGAAACGATTTCTTCGACATCGAAGAAACTACACACACCACGCACAAACTCTGTTTTGCCTGCGCCAAGATCACCGATGAGTGCGACGACATCGCCACGATGGAGTTGGCTTGCAAAAGAACGACCCAAGTCGACAGTTTCTTCTTCGCTTAATGAGATATGAGTTTCCGGTATCGCCTGATGAGTGTCAGCAGACGTATGAGTATCAGTGTCCATAAACGTAGGTATAGTGAAACAGAAAGCGTACTGCGCAGGATAAACATTGCAACAGTACGCTTGCAAAAATACATCTTAATTCTTCTTAGTCGTCATGGTTACTTCGGGAATGATCATTTCTTCGAGTGAAATGCCACCATGCTGATAACTATCTAAGTACTTATTCAGGTAATCATTCTGATTCGTCGGATACACAAAATAGTAATCTTCTTTCGCAACGACATAGTTTGTTGTTACGGATCCCTTCGGCAATTTATAGTCTTCGAGTTTATCGATGTACATAGCAACATTTTCAACGCTGGCTTGCACATTCTGCCCGAACTTAAAGCGCAGACATGTTGATGTGTCACGATTACCGCGTACAATCTGACCATGCAAACATCGTATCGCTCCATGATCGGTTGTTACAATGATATTGGCATCAGTTTGAGCAAGCTTTTGAAGCATGGTATAGAAACTTGAATGCTTAAACCATGATTCGGTGAGTGAGCGATAGGCTGATTCATCGGGTGCGATAGTTTTAAGAATTGCATAGTCAGAACGTGAGTGAGCAATCATATCAAGAAAATTGATGACAATCGCTGTAATTTGATTTGAGCGATAGTCGGTAATTTTATTGGCAACTTTCTCGCCATACTCGCGGTCGTGAATTTTTTCGTAGCCCACACGATTAAGATTTAGTCGTTTGCGCTCAATAAGCTTCAGGAGTAACTCTTTTTCAAAACGGTTTTGACTGGTGTCTTCGCCACTGCCATCAACCCACCACTGTGGATAATGTTTTTGAATTTCGGAAGGGAAAAGACCTGCAAAAATTGCATTGCGAGCATACGGTGTTGCCGTAGGAATGATCGACAAATAGTTCTCACGCTTGATCGTGTCAAAAAGTTGGCGAATGATATTTTCGATAACAAGCCATTGATCTAAACGTATGCAGTCCAAGACAAATACATATAAGGGTTTCTTTTGTGCTAAAAGTGGAAACACGAATTTGTCCATGACTTTCGGCGATAGGACAGGTCTTGATTCTGTACCTTCGGGACTCTGAGCCCATGTTTTATACGAACGTTCAACAAATTTACTGAAACCACGATCCGGATCTTGCCACAAGGCAACAATCGTGTCTTCAGCAGAACCTGCTCCCGCATGTTTGTCGAACTCTAAATTCCAACCAACCAATTTTTCATAAATCTCAAGCCATTCATTCCAGTCAGGATCCATCATGATTTTCCGCGAGAGCGCAGTGTAATCACGCAGATACGACTCGTTCATTTGTCGCATGACAAGTTCTTTCGAGCCAAGAAATTTTGTACAAGCACTTGTAATGTTAATTGAGCGAATCGGCTTGACGATATAATCATCAACACGATGTCCGTATGCAGAGCGGAGCACTTCTTCATCTTCTTCTTGGGTAACCATAACAACCGGTACAGCCGGATTGACCGCTTTTAATTCTGCAAGCGTTTCCAATCCACTCATGCCAATCATATTATGATCAAGGAAGACCAAGTCAAAGGTTTCAGATCGAAATATCTCAATCCCTTCAGCACCGCTTGTTGCGGTTTTGACACTATAATCTTTTTCAAGCAAAATGATAAAAGGGCGGAGGGAATCAATTTGGTCGTCGATCCATAAAATTTTGGAAGCACTCATAGACGCTCTTGTTGGCATTCATTAGAAAAAAGGACTGCAAAAATCCGCAATCCGTGTGTCAATTCAAACTAAAATGAGCATTTCTTTCGTGAGAGTATGATAACTCGACTACAAGAATGAAGTTTTGTTTCGCTTAGAGCGAATTTTTGTTGTCGATTGTATGGCTCTTTGTATCTTTCGCTTCCCCTTTCTTTTGAAGTTTTGAGCGTGGCGTTTTCTGCTTATCGTTGTTCTTTTTCACCTTTGTGTTATTAATGTAGTATGAATTTTACAGTTCGTCAGTTAGATGTCCATTCTTCGTCCGATATTCATCGCTTTATCCGAGCGCAATGGAATTTTTACAAGAATGATCCTCATTGGGTACCACCGATGATGATGGATCGCAAGAAGTTGCTTGATGTCAAGAAAAATCCATTTTATAAACATGCACGCATTGCACTATTTGTTGCTGAGCGTAATGGAGAAATTATCGGGCGCATAGCAGGTATTACAAATGAAAACCACAATAAAACACATCAGGACAAAGTAGGCTTCTTTGGTTTTTTTGAGTGTGTGAATGAGCAACCCGTTGCTAATGCACTTTTTGATCAAGCAAAAGCATGGTTGAAATCACAAGGAATGGATACTATTCGTGGTCCGGTAAATCCATCAATGAATGACGAAGTTGGATTATTGGTTGATGGATTTGATTCACCGGCTGTTGTCTTGATGACATACAATCCGCCATACTATGCACAACTGATTGACAATGCAGGTTTTGCTAAATCCAAAGATCTCTTGGCATATTGGTTGAAGATTGAAGATTATCAGTCTGAAAAATTAGTACGCTTACAACAGGCGATTCGAGATCGTTACCAAGTAACAGTTCGTAATATCAATTTGAAAGACAGTACTCAATTTCGAAAGGATATTGAATCGATCAAAAAGGTGTACAATATCGCATGGGAAAAAAACTGGGGATTTGTAAAAATTACGGATGAAGAAATTGATGCTATGGCTGGCGATCTGAAAATGATTGCCGACCCTCAGTTAGTGTATTTCATCGAAGTACGTGGAGAGCTTGCCGGTATGTTCTTTGCTCTGCCCGATATTAATCAAATAAATATCCGCAATAAGAATGGAGGTTTGCTCGGATTTCTTTGGCATCTCTTCACCAAGAAAAAGCACATCAATGCTTGTAGGATCATTACTATGGGTGTATTGCCGGAGTATCGAAAATCAGGATTGGATGCTATCATGTATTACGAAATCAAAGATCGTGTTATTCGTAATGGTTATCATCGCGGGGGCGAAGCATCATGGATATTGGAGGATAATATTGCGATGAATCAAGCATTGACGCACGCGATGAACGGAGTTGTTTACAAGACATATCGTCTGTATGATCAATCTTTGCCATAGTTGATGTCTATAGAGAGAGAATAGGGTGAGTATTAAAAAAGAAAACGGTGGCAAAATATTGATGAAATGAATTTCTTTTTATGAAGCAGAGAAAGGAGACCTATCATGCTGACCAATAAAATTACAACCATCGAACGGCATATTACGGAAGAGCAGCAAGTACATAAAGGTGCAACAGGAGAGTTCTCACGACTCATGCGTGACTTGACGCTGGCAATTCGCATTATTTCGCGCGAAGTTCGACGTGCAGGATTAAATGATATTCTTGGTCTTACCGATGCCTACAATGTACATGGCGAGAATCAGAAAAAGCTCGACACATATGCTAATGATGTTATTTTTCGTGCTATGGATCATGGAGGACATCTCTGTGTCATGGGGTCAGAGGAAAGCGATGATCTTATTCAAATTCCCGAGCCGTATGAACATGGTAAATATGTTTTACTGTACGATCCTCTGGATGGTTCCTCAAATATTGATGTCAATGCAACAATAGGAACAATCTTTTCAGTATATCGCCGTGTTACGCCTGATTATTTAGGAAAGGGGACGATGGACGATGTGCTTCAGCCGGGTTGGCATCAAGTAGCGGCGGGTTATGCCTGCTATGGTTCGAGTACGCAGTTGATTTACACAACCGGACATGGCGTAAATATTTTTACGTATGATCCTACTGTGGGTGAATTCTTTTTAAGCTCTGCAAATGTTCGTATTCCCAAAAGCGGAAAATACTATAGCATTAATGAAGGAAATTCTTCTTTGTGGAGCGATGAATTAAAGCGATATATCGAGTATTTGAAAACTCCATCGGAAGATAATAAACGTCCAATGGGCTTGCGCTATATTGGTTCGGCTGTTGCTGATATTCATCGCACATTGTTGTATGGTGGTATCTTTATTTATCCAGCTGATCGCAAAAGCCCGCGCGGCAAATTGCGTTTGATGTATGAGGCTAATCCATTAGCCATGATTATTGAACAAGCAGGCGGACGTGCAACCGATGGTGTAAAACGTATCTTAGAGTTACAGCCAACAGAGTTGCATGAGCGTGTGCCATTGTATATCGGTAGCGAAGATAATGTTCTTGAAGCAGAACGTTTCTTGCGTGGTGAGGAATCATAATCTTGCTCGTGTTGCAAAGACGATCTATCAAATGCAAAAGAAAAAAACCTTGAGGACAACTCAAGGTTTTTTGTTTTCGCGGAAGGCGAGGGATTCGAACTCTCATGTACTTGCGTACGGCAGTTTTCAAGACTGCTGCAATACCATTATGCGAGCCTTCCGTGCTGAAAGGAGACGCAAATATACGGTAATCTCTATATTCAAGCAACAAAATTTAGTATAAGCTCACCACAACTTTTTGAGAATAGATTGCTTCTGCCGTTTGAATCGCCATAATGTACATGCCTTGCGGTACATTTGCTGACCATGTAAGTGTATGTTCGCCACTTTGTAAGAGTTGATTATCTGCTAAACGTGTAACAATTTGTCCAAGGATATTAGTTACTACTACACTGACGCGCTGGCTTCGAGCAAGCACAAAAGATATCCGTGCCGATGACGAAGAAGCAAGGGGGATAGGATTGGGTGATACCGACCATAGGGAAATACTAGGTTCTGCGGTCGGGGTAAGTTTACGAACGCTCGTAGCTGTAGTGGGAATAAGTCTGACGGCATCGGCTGATACTGTCCCAACATTAACGCGATTGCTTATCACTAAAGAATCATTTGCTGTTAGTGAAAATGTGCCGAGGATATTCCATTTATTCATGGTTGTAACATCGGATTGATTCACCGTGAACGAACGATTTGCTCCACCTGATAAAGTAATTGGAACATTGCTTGCCCGTGAATTATCTACACTCCACCATACACCTACTTGATATTGACCACTAGGAATTCCCGTAAAGCGGAATGCCGCTGTAGCATTGCCTGTGCCTGCATTCGTTACTCGCGCCGCAGTGTTGCGCCAAAATGGACCTGCATCAGCACCTGCACTTGTCCACACGCCTGTCTCACGGTACACGATACTCGATTTATCAAACACTAATGCTTGTGGTGGCGTAAAACCAGGCACATTCGCAGTAACAACCGATGCTACGGCACGCTGAACATATCCGGTATTCGATGGAATAGAGACAGCTTGATCATTCGTTACCATCGCCGAAGAGCCACCACCATCAAGATTGATCGCACCAACACACTGCAAACCAAGCATAATATCGGCAAGCTCCGGCAAGTCGCATCCATCGCTGATGCCCGGTCTGCGTCCATCGACAACAACAAGAATTGTCGTACCATCTTGACGAAATCCAATGGCAGTACGTGGATTGGGGGGAGGAATATCAGCAGGGAAAAGTTCAGCCTCGGTTGTTACTGTTTTCTGTCCGTTGATAACCAGCATCGGACCACCGCCGATAGCCATTTGTGGTCGCCATAGTATGCCTGCGGTTGGAAAAAAAGCAGTGGGTTGTTGTTGAGGATCATTACCGGAGCGATTAGGGCTTGGTGCTGTGTAGCGATAAATGTCATTGCCAATATCGTATGTCCAGCCCACCGATTTACTGCCATCGGGATTGACACCAAATGCTGCGCGAGTAGGAAAAAACGTTGTATTCGTACCTGATGCGCCCGGGCGTGAAAGTGTAGCAATTTGACGTGCAATACGTTGACCGTCTTTTACAATCAAACTTACGGATCCGCTCGGTACAGAGCCGGATGGTGTCGTGAAAAAACCGCCATTGATCGCAAGTAAGGATGCACCACCGGTACTAGATTGTGGTATTGCATTGGGAGCAAGATCAATTGCACGTAGATCAACGCCCGACTGTATAAGGGCATAATATGCACGAATGCGTCTGCCTGATGACAAATCTGCTGTTGTTTCAAAAACACGAATCGAACTTGGAAGCATGATGTTGATGTCTTCGCGTGCAGTCCATGACAGTGTGACTTGTGCATGAAGTTGTTCAATCGTATTGATCGACACAAGCAGAGCAAAGGCAACAACACTCTTGAGAAATTTTTGTGTATTCATGATGACGAAAACGAAAGATGGTTAGGCAAATCCTTGAATGCCCGTGATATCCGCACCAAGAATCAAGGTGTGAATATCGTGCGTGCCTTCGTATGTTTTTACTGATTCTAAATTTGCTGCATGGCGCATGATGGGGTATTCGCTGAGGATGCCATTAGCACCATGAATGTCACGTGCTAAACGTGCAACTTCGAGTGCCATCCACACATTATTACGTTTTGCCATCGACACATGTTGGGGCGTATGAGCATCGTCATCTTTCAGTTGTGCTACACGATAGGCAAGCAATTGTGCTTTAGTAATTTCATTGAGCATCCACACAAGTTTTTCTTGAATCAATTGAAAACCACCAATCGGGCGATCAAATTGAATCCGTGTTTTTGCATAATTCAGAGCCGATTCATAGCAAGCCATTGCAGCACCGATTGCGCCCCACGCAATGCCATAACGTGCCTGTGTTAAGCAACCAAGCGGACCGCGTAAACCTTCCACATTCGGCATAAGTGCACTTTCTGGAACATGGCAGTCTTGAAAAATCAATTCACCCGTAACTGATGCCCGTAGAGAGTGTTTGCCTTTCATTTCTTGTGTCAAAAATCCTTCTGTTCCTTTTTCAACTACAAATCCCCGAATCACGCCATCAAGTTTTGCCCATACCACAGCAACATCGGCAAGAGTACCATTAGTAATCCACATTTTCGCACCATTCAGAGTATAGCCATTGTTTGTTTTGACAGCAGTTGTCAGCATCCCGCCGGGATTCGAACCAAAGTCCGGCTCAGTTAAACCAAAGCATCCGATTGCAGAACCATTTGCCAAGCGAGGAAGCCATGTCTTTCTATGTTCTTCTGAACCATACTGATAGATGGGATACATCACTAAAGAGTTTTGTACCGAGGCAAAAGAACGCAAGCCTGAGTCGCCACGTTCTAATTCCTGCATCGCAACGCCATAGCACAAGCTACTCATGCCTGATCCGCCATATTCAGTCGGCGTGGTAATGCCAAAGACACCGATTTCGCCCATCTTCGTTCCAAGGTGCATCGGAAATGTTCCAGCTTCGTAGTGTTTTTCGATAATTGGTAATACCTCCTCATCGACAAAAGATCGTATGGTATCACGTACTAAGCGTACTTCTTCGGGATATTGGCTTTCGAGATTAAGGTAGTCAAAAGGATTATTTTGAGGGCGCTTGGTTGGGGTTGTCATATTGCTATAATAGAAAAAGTGAGAAAATTGATAGTAGAAATTGATGTTGATCTTGTTGTATCAAGACAATGGTTAGTAGGTATTGAGTTCCGAAGGTAGAACAAAAATGCCATTGAAATTGGGTTTAATCGTCATTGAAAAAACTACGGCAGCAATATTGAAACCCTGTGCGATGTGCGGATAAAGAGAGCCATTTGCTAAAGGGTGATACACAACAGCTGAGCTCAACAATTTCTCACTGATACGTAATACAACAATCTCGCGCTTGTTCCGAAAGTTTGTATTAATGTACTTTGGTAATTGGTCAACATCACAACAGGGAATAAGGTTGTTGGCATCTAAATTTTTCGGCTTATAGATCCCTTCTTTTTGTGCGATTTTCCAATCATCGGGAAGTGCTAAGTGA
>DHLT01000096.1 GCA_002405405.1 Ignavibacteria bacterium UBA4661
AATTACTGCGATCCCTATTGAAATTCACGCGTATCACACCTTTCGTGGTCGGTAAATCCACATTCAGATTTGCTTTGATTGCGACGATACCCGTAGTCTTACTAATGATAATCGTATCAGTAATGACTTGCATTCCGGGGGCAATCTCCATATCCAAGCCACCATTGATATATAAACGATCAGGATCACGCGGGTCAGTTTGTACGGAGTCAATCAGTAACTGAACATTACGTACCTCTGCGTTCGAAGGTCTTCCTCCGGCTGTTGGTCGTCTCGAGGGCGTACTACTGGTCGGAAGATCATAACGTTGCGGTTCAGTTGCTGGCGAGGCAATACGCATCGTACTATCCGTGCGAAAGGTAATAGTGGTCAGTGCAGTGTAATCACCATTACTTGTACTACTCCGAAAGGTCGAATTTCCAACAACAATTACATAATAACTCACGACTCCATCTTCAAAAGCAACCACCGGAAACCCACTTGCACCCTGCGCTTGACGACCCGATGCAGTAAAACGAATTTGATTATTTGACGTAGGTCGCATCACCAAACGTGAATTACCAAATCGCCATTGCGCTCCTTGTCGGGTAATATCGAAACGTCCATCAAATCCCACCGGTGCTAGAGATACTACAGCACAAGTAACAACACTCGTCATCTGAAGACCTACCAACGTAAAAGAACCTGATGGGCAACTCACTACGGTCGATCCTGCATCCCCCAGTCTTCTCGGTCCGCCCAAACGAAATGGTGGAATACTGACGGAAGAGGTTACACGACCGGCACCTGTACCCTGCGAAGCAAATGCTAATCGAATTTTTGCAGCACTCACTGTTGTATTCAACATCGTTAAAGGCATATCACCACTCACCACCATGTTGGTATCATTCACGACTAATCCAAGTTTTTTGAGCTGTCCCAAATCAAATCCAAATAACCGCCATGATACATCATCGCCATTCACAGCAGTTAAAGCACTGCTGAGAGTTAGTGTTTGTGTCGTTGAAAAAAGCACTCCTGGAACACGATTGTTATTATCCGCTAATGTTCCCACAGAGCCATTTTGTAGAACCACTTGAATTTCATCACTTGCGCCCGAATTACCGATCTCTTGTAGGAATCTATTCACATTCACATACATTCTATCACGGATGGTTGGTAGATTCACTCGTACCGATCCTACACTGTCTTGATAGTTCGGGTCGCGCCGAATCGACAAGCCATTATCATTACGAATGGTCATCGGAAGCCACCCGCGAAAAGTTACTTCCAACTCAGTATCAATCAGGGGAAGAACATCATTCTCAGGCGAGACATCTTCGGGTAGAATAGGGTTACGAGGATTAGTCGGCTGAAATGTTGTAATCGGAAAAAACACATCGAAGAAATTCATTTGCCGTCCGGTAGCGTATGTAAAGGTCGAACCGGTACGCGGCGTAGGAAGTGTACTACGCCCACTGAGTTGATAGCCGCCATCGACACGTAAGACCCCTGTAATCGTTGCGGGAATCCCCATGATGCGCTTGACACCTGCTTGGATACCCGCCGTCGTAACTGGTCCCGAACCAATCGAGGTTAAGCACCCACGCGATACGTACACACTTCGCTCATCTCTGAAATTCGTTACTCGCAAGCACACTTCATAATTTCCCTCAATAGGGAGCAAAGGCGGTTGCTGAACCGTTGCTCCGGCAAATGCACCAAGACGGAAAATCTGCGGTGCCAGCAAGGTCATCGTTTCGTTCGGTTGAATCGTATAAACCGGTGTGCTATCTTTCAAGGTTTGAAGTAAGATATTGCCATTCGTAGAAAACTCTACCGCCACACGAAATGACACCGGCACTGCAACCCTATTCCGCACGGTTAATTCAAGAAATTCTAAATTTTGTGACATGTCCTGAAGCGAGGTAGGTCCTAAACCCCGTGTACGAAACCGTACAAGCTCAAGCGTATCCTGTGCCTGTGCCATGAGATTCATCGTTGCACCGAGAGCAAGGACGCAAACGAGGAGACATATTTGTAACAACGAGCGTGATCGCACGGTAGAGACATTGCACACTTCGACTACGCTCAGTGCGAGTGCAACGTCTCTACGTGATTCTTGCGGGCGACATTTGTGGAATATCGGCTGTTCTATATAGCTCATAGATGTTGTAGAATACTGTGATTGAGTTGTCATAGTCATAGTTGTTTTCATGGTTCTTATCTCCTTATCGCTGAATAACTAATGGTAGCATCTCATTGCTCATGCCATCGCTGTAGCGTGCGCGCACGACTAAACGATAACTGCCACTCGCTATCGCACCAAGTTCGATACGCTTGCTTGTTACTTGATTGCCCACTAATGTCAGCTGTTCGCGGAACACTTCTTTACCCGTCAAATCAACAATGACAAGATCGGCTGTGCTGCTCTCCGGCGACGCAATTTCCACCTGTACATATTCGCGCACCGGTTGCGGATATGTCTGCACACGCATACTTGTAATGCGACTGCTTCGACTATCACTCAAACCCGCTATCGGTACAAAACCAGCTTCGGTCAGATCAGCATCGGTAGAGTTGGCAAGCGTTGTCCGTTGCGGCGTGGAGATATACGTTACCGAATCCACGAGCGATGTTCCACGACTGAGCAAACCATTATTCAGAGTAAGTCTTGATCCTCTGAGATTATTAAACTGGATATTCAAATGACGTATATCCGGTGTATTGGAGAGTAAGGTAAAGTCTGCGACATCGGTAAATCTGTTATTCTGGGCAAATACCGACATGAGCTTTGGCAAGCTACTTACACGGAACTCCATCCCACCGGTAAAGCCATTATGATTCAACCACAGCCCACGCAGATTAGAGATGTTTGCAATACCCGTCAGTGCCGATGAACTATCTCTCGTCATTGGGCGAGTCAGCGAATTGTTTCCAAGATTGAGAATCGTAAGCTTGGTGTTGTACACTTGGTTAGCAATGGCAGTACCGATATTATTACTATCTAAACGCAGGACATTCAGATCAGGCAGTGTGCGCCAATCAACACTGAACACTTTCGATGCAGAGCCGGCAATACGATTACGATCAAGCTCCACAATCCGCAGTTTAGACATACTGGAAAGATTTGTTTCACCATCATCCCTACCAGCAGCACTAATGGTATTAAAGCCCGTAATACGATTATTCCATAGAGACAACACCGTCAACTCTGTCAATCTACGCAGTGATTGTATCCAAATTATTCCTTCAAGATTATTGTTCGGCAGGATGATTTCCGACACACGATTGTTGCGAATACGCACGCCCTGCCACTGCTCCAATGGATTAATCGTTAGCCAGTTGGTTCTGTTTCTCCAACTTGAACCTCCAAGAGTAGAATACAACTCCACAAGTGCCGTTGAATCAGAAACACGTGGGTCGAGTAAGATAAAATTAGACGAAAGTGCCCAATCGCCATCTCCTGATTGATTCATTCCCCGCACGCGGAATTTATAGAACGTATTGGCATTGATTGGATTGGTTGCACTGACATCTAAGTGCGTTACATCAACAGTACGTGCAGTGGTTTCGCGGGTAGGTGTAGTACTCACAAAGTCATCATCCGCACGAATAATTTGGTACTGATAGCGAGTCGGCGGACCGCCCGTGCCGAAGAGTTGTATCCACGACAATCGTGCCGCTTGCGATGATCGTACCTGCACCGGACGTGCCGTCAAGAATGCTGGTGGACTCGGACGATTGCCGAGCGTTGAATCAATGCGCGATGTAACCCAATTACTGCTTACACCATCAGTCAGTACGGAGCGTACACGGAAATAATACCTTGTGGATTGTACAAGATTATTGATCGGAAGTTTGTATTCATAATTCCAGTCAGAACCACTCCGATTTTCATTAGGGAGAAGTCTAATCTGACGCACAAGAGTACCCTTATACTCGGTGGGTGTATTACCACTTTGATATTGATATAATTCTATTTCCAACCGATTATAATAGGTATCTAATACCCATGAGTTACCAATCGGTAGAAAGAATCGCACCTGAAGACCGTTTTCCAAACGGTCAAAAACAGATAGCTTCTCTGGTATGACTACCGTTGTTACACTTGATGCACTATTCTCTCTCTTCAATCGCTGTGGTTCTAATAAAACCGGTGCTAAGAATGAGTTCCTTCGCTCATTGATATCTTGTTCGCCACTACGCGCAAATACGGTTACACCCCCACGTTCCTTGCGGAGTGCTTCAGCAGTAATTACTGTGAATGATGTTCTAAAGAATTCATCCATTGGGAATCCTTTGTCAGGCAACAGTCTTCTACTAAGACGTGGACCATTACCAGTTATTGTGTTGTCTCTAAACACTTCATACAACCAATCCTCGCTGGTTTGTCGCAACCGATTAGATTCATAATTCCTCGCCACAACGATTGTATCCCATGCAACAGATACCGAGCCAGTTGTAGGACGACCCAAAATGAAATGGCACCGTACTGCCATATCTTGAAAAACCGGCACCCATACATTGTACGTGCCCGCTCCCTCCCCAGTTGTTGATCCGGCACGAGAAACACTTTTCCATCCTCCACCTCCTGGAGAAGATAAGGACGTATGGCTAACATCAAAGTTCATATCTGCTACACCTCGCAGTGGTGGCACAGCTATGTATGCTTGAGTATATCTCCTACTTCTTATCATTGGCAAAATATCTTCACCTTTGGTATTGCGCCAAAAAGTCAGATTTTTATCATTACTCACTTTAATCAACACATTTAAAAGTGACTGTATGGAATCTTTCTTGAGAGTAGATCCATTAATACTGACAAGATCGAGCCGATCCACACTGACATTATTCGGCGGATCTGACTCATACCCCTGATGTGTTGGTATATGCCCGAAAACATACCGAGTAGGAATACGAAAGTCTGAAGCATAACCACCAGAATCAGACGGCGTGATGGAAATCTTTGCCCTTTGACTGTAATAACTCATCCACAGCAAAGGATTCGAGTTAAAAGAGTTAGCATATCGATCAGAGCCGCTCAGGTCAATGAACTGACGCGCCGCTGAATCTCTTTCTAAACCGGATCTATAAGTCGTTGTATCGCTATTATAGGAAACCAATCGTACGCCCGGCTTCTGCAAGGGATCAGTACTTGACCCATCTAAAGTAAATGATAGTAATCTCAAGTCTGTCCAGTCTGAAAATCCTACCATATTTTCTGCACGAACTTGGAGTGATACAAATGCACCAACGGGTAAAGCTCCTATCAAAAGAGGAGTGGATCGGAGTTCGGGTGAAAAAGTCACTGTATCCGTCATTCTAATATTCAGATTGCTGGTATTGGGATAAATCAGGGCATTTCGAACCAGCTCGGGTACCACGATCCGACCACGGTACCGTTGCGGAAGTCCACCAGTCTCGTTCTCTTGAATAAGGATCATTGCACGATTAGTGCCAATACCATTTCTTATGCCTAACCCGGAGTTAGTAATATTTCTTTGTATTGAAACAGTCGGAGTGCCCGGCGGCGCAAGACGGCGCATGAACGTAACCCCTGTCCTACCACCCGCTCTCGGGTTGCTAAAACTTGGGAAATGCTCGCGGGCAGAAACAGTAGTGGGTACAATCACAGGCAGAATTTCATTGGTACGTGCAGGATTGGTTATAGGAAGAATCTCCGCATCCACACTGTCACCGGTATTCGACAGAAAGCGCACGCGATCAACATCAATCAAGTCAGTACCCAAAAAGAGAATTGTATCGCGTGGATTACCATTACGTGGCTGGAGATTACGCACGGTTGGAGTACCAAACACGCGCACATTCGGTGTATTGATCGGACCCAAGGGCGTAATCAGCGTAATCGGTGCGGTGCGTGTTTCCGTGCCAAGCGGTATCAAAACACGAATTTGAGTATTCGTTCCGCCGGGCAGAATCCGCATTTCAGGA
>DHLT01000092.1 GCA_002405405.1 Ignavibacteria bacterium UBA4661
AGAAAAACAAGTAACTGCTCCAACTGAAGAACCAAATAAATCAGGTGGACTTGGCACAGGTGCAATCATCGGTATTATCGGTGGTTTTGTTGTACTGCTCGCAGTATTGGTTGCCGTGTTTTTCCTTTTTATCATGCCGAAACTTTCGGGTGATAAAAAAGGTAAAGGCAAAGACTCCACTCATGTTGAAAAAGGGCATGACGATAGCGGTGGTGAGCATGATGCACCTGCCGGCGAAGATGATGATCTCGCTTATAAAAGTACAAACATTCGTGTCGGTAAAATTATTGCGCTCAAAGAATTTATTCTTAACGCTAACGGTTCTCTTAAAAACTTTGTCGTGGCAGATGTTGGTATTGAGATACCCAAAACAAAGCATGAAATGGAAGAAGAGGACAAAAAATTAGCAGAGATTCTTGAGAAGGGCAAAGCTGCCGAAGGTGACGGAGGTCATGGTGGCGGCGGTGGCGGCGGTGGTCCCAAAATTGACGAAATGCTCGGTGAGGGTGTCGAATTAGTCGTGCGTGATAAAATTCTGACTATCCTTGGCTCGCGAACAAAGGAAGAACTTCAGCAAGTTGCGGTGCGCGACTCCGTGCGCAAACAGATTCAGGTAGAGATTCAACCCTACTTCCGCAAAATCAAAGTTCGCAATGTCTACTTCTCGCGGTTCATTATACAATAGCTCCGTCGGTACATTTAGCTGGTCTTCATACATGCCATAACTCATCATTTTCCCATGTGCTTGATTATCGTGAGGTCGTTCGATGAATGACATACTATCACAGAATGAGATAGACAATATCCTCTCAGGCATGAATGCCGGAGCGGTGGGCGTTGATGATGTTATCAACATAGGACTTTCGAAAAAGGAAGTCGCGGCGTATGATTTCCGCCGCCCTAATCGCTTCTCCAAAGCACAGCTTCGCACCTTGCAGAGTTTGCACGAGCAATTCGCCGAGAGCTACAGTTATTACCTTGTATCAAAACTTCAAACTGTTGTATCGGTAACCGTTACTTCGGTGGATCAGCTCTTTTATTCAGAGTTTATTCTTTCGATTGCCAATCCCAGCTGTTTGTACGTCTTCGATATTGAAGGTACTGATGGCAGTGGGATTCTTGAAATCAGTCCGCAGCTTGCGTTTTGTATGGTTGAGCGTTTGCTCGGCGGTGGTACGGATACAATCTTCAAAAAGCCCCGTGCAATTTCTGCTATCGAGCAAGCTGTGATTCGTGGCATTGTGATGCGCGCCCTCAGCGATTTAAGTAATAATTGGCGGTCACTCTCAGACTTGGAGTTCGTCTATTCACGCCTCGAAACGGAAGCAGACTTTGTACAAATTGCTCCCGGTTCGGAGATCGTTTTAGTTGTGTCTTTTGACGTCTCTATTGGCTCAAATTCATACATGATGAATTTATGCTTCCCGACCTTTGCCTTAGAGGAAGTTATTGCCCAGCTGAATCGTCGTCAACTTACGGCTGGTATCCGTTCGTCAGCAGAGTCGCGTGAAAATGCCGAAATCATTCGACGTCAAGTCGCAACGACATATTTGCCGGTTATTGCTGAGCTTGGTTCAGCAACAATCAGTCTTCGCGAACTCATGGAACTCAAAATTGGTGATATTGTCAAAACAGGTACGAAAGTAGATTCTGAGCTACAATTGATTATTGCCGGCAGGCGAAAGTTGGCTGTACGTCCCGGTATGGTTGACGGTAAAAAATCTGTTCGCGTTACACGCTCACTCATCGATGAAGATATTGTCGAAGACATTGGGCAAATGAAAAATATGGACTTGTTATAAACGACATAGACTCACTTAGAATACATCGATCATAATTATCTCTTACGTTCTCACCGATTTTGCGAGGAACGACCATGACACAAGAAGAAATAGATGCGCTGATTAACAGCGGAGGCAGTAGTTCAGGCGGAGGTAGCAGTTCCGATAGTGGTGGTATGACTGCGTCAGTACCCGTCAGTGGCACTGACTTTCCGTCATTCTCGGGCATGGGCGACATGATGCCTGATGCCGGAGGGGGTATGGCACCTTTGGTATCACCCTTCGATCCGAAATTGGAATTGCTTTATGATTTGCAATTACCGGTATCAATTGAGCTTGGACGTACCAACATGCTTATTCGTGACATTTTCAAATTACAACGCGGATCCGTTATTGAGTTTGAACGTCTTGCGAGTGAGCCGGTCGATGTCCTTGTGAATGGCAAAAAGATCGCTGAGGGCGAGGTCGTTGTTATTGACAAACATTTTGGTATTCGTATTACAACTATTCTTGATCCAAGCGATCGTATGAGAATGCGGCAACGCTAATTCTTTGATTTTCTTTCCCTCTTTTGCATTTACTCTCCAACTTTTTTCTTTATGGTCATTATTCCGGCGATTGACATCATTGATGGTAAATGTGTTCGATTGACTCAAGGTGATTACACGCATGTCAAGCGCTATGATGCTTACCCTTTAGACCTTGCATTGCGCTATCAGGATGCAGGTCTCAAACACTTACATGTTGTTGATTTAGATGGTGCAAAAGCAGGTAGAATTGTCAACTATAAAGTCCTTGAGGAATTATGTACACGAACAACACTCCATATTGATTTTGGCGGTGGATTACAGTCTGACCATGATTTGCATATCGCTTTTGAATGCGGGGCACAACAAATTACCGGCGGTAGTATTGCCGTAAAAAATCGTGAACTGTTTTTGTCATGGTTACACCAATTTGGCGGTGAGCGGATTATTCTTGGTGCCGATGCACGCAATGAGAAAATCGCCATCAGTGGATGGCAGGAGACAACAGAACTCTCTATCACCGACTTTATTGCTGACTATGTGCAAGCCGGGATTCAATACTGTATTTGCACTGATATCGCCAAAGATGGTATGATGCAGGGAGCATCGCATGATTTGTACATTCGCATTATGGAGCGCGTTCCTACTCTTCGACTCATCGCCAGCGGTGGTGTGAGTACCATGAATGATCTTGAACAATGTGCAAGCAACAATCTCTATGGTGCAATCATCGGTAAAGCCCTCTATGAGGGTGCAATAACACTTGATGATCTTCGCTCATTTCCATGAGCCTTTCAGTTTTATGAGCACTCATTCACCTATCACATCATCACAGGGCGAGACCACACTCTCTGTTATCCTTCGAGATCTAGAACCCATCATCCATGAGGGCAGTTATGTCTTTTGTACCATGCCCGTATTTGATACAACGATCGCTCAACTAAGCATCGGAACATTCCGCGAAGAAGAAGGATGGACGGTTATCCTACCTCAACATGCAGCTGATGAGCATGGTTTCCCCTATACTACGCTTTTTGCCTGGATAACTCTTACTATACATTCCTCACTTGAAGCTGTAGGACTTACTTCTGCATTTTCGCAAGTGCTCACACGTGCAAATATTAGCTGCAATGTTGTTGCAGGTTACTACCACGACCATATTTTTGTGCCATATGATATGCGCCTCACGGCTCTGGCTACACTGAAGGCACTCTCCCGCTGCGATTGATTTCTCTTGTCCATATTTGCTCCAAACTTTCGTGTATATTTGTCGCACCGATCGGGAATCGGTATGATTTATCTTTTTTGTGTGACGTGATTCTTCTCTCCTCAACTGCTTTTTTTTTTCAGTATGGCTTCTTCTGAATTCTCTCTCTCTGCCTGGCACACAGCTGCAACAGACGAACTCAAAGGTGTATCGCCGGATATGCTTATCCGCCAATCGCCCGAAGGTATTCCGATCAAACCACTTTATACAGCGGCAGATCTCGAAGCTATCGGCTATCAAGAAACATTACCGGGCATATTCCCTTTTGTACGTGGACCCTACTCAACCATGTACACCAACCGACCATGGACAATTCGCCAATATGCAGGCTTTTCTACGGCAGAAGAATCCAATGCATTTTATCGAAAAAATTTAGCCGCAGG
>DHLT01000072.1:0-2579 GCA_002405405.1 Ignavibacteria bacterium UBA4661
CGATCAAGTGGTTGGTCTCATTGGAGAATTCAGCTATTGGTTTCCCAATAACGCGTCCGCACTATCTTGATTTTCATTATCCTTTGAGTGTTGATGAACATGATACATCACTCTTTGTGATTTTGAATATCACGAAAGAGGGTATCACTGCGAATATGCGCCACCCATTGAAATTTGATGTGGATACACAGAAAGCAGAACAAATGAATCTTAGTCCAAAAGAATTTCCCGAGCTTGCTTTGGATATGGCGGTCAAACTTGCAGATGGATTCCAAGTCAAGTATGATAAAAAGGGGAATGTCGTCGGTGTTGAGATTAGCAAGTTTATCAACTTGCAATAGGTCACGACTATGATGAATTTGTCACTTTGCCGCAAGTTGATACTGCGTTTCATGATGAGTGGAATACTTATCGGTTTGTGTTATTCACGTACACAAGCGCAAGAAATGACACACAATGATAGCTTGGCAATCGTTCGTGAAATTCTTGCTGTGCAAGTTGATCATGCCAAAGCATGGAATACAGGGAATGTAGATGCATTCTTGGAATATTATTGGCAGAATGATAGTGTCCGTTTCGTATCCGGTGGAACGGTGCTCTATGGTATCTCGGCTCTCCGAGAACGGTATAAAAAAAATTACCCTGACAAAGCTGCCATGGGGGTATTGAATTTTACAGAACTCTCTATTATGGTTATGAGCAAAAAAAGTGCCGTAGTACATGGACGGTATAATCTTGTACGCGATAGTAGTAATCGCACGGGTCTTTTTACATTACTCATGAAAAAAATTCGAGGTAAGTGGTTTATCGTGCATGATCATACTTCAACTGCTTAGTAAAAGGAAAAAATTTCAAAAAACATTTTGATAATCGAGTGAGTTTGCTCATCTTGCGAATCTGTTTTGGCAACATGCCCGGGTGGCGAAATCGGCAGACNNAGAGCGTAACCTTGCCAAGGTTAAGGTCGCGGGTTCGAGACCCGTTTTCCGCTCAAAAGAAGCCCCCCAAGGGCTTTTTTTAATAAAGTACCCAATGCCTCTGTGGTGGTCCCGAAGCGTCGGGATGGTAGACACGCAGAGAAGTACAGGAATATAATTTTAATTTGTTCCAATTGGAATTACCAAAATGCCTCTGTGGTGGAATTGGTAGACACGCAGGACTTAAAATCCTGTGACCTCAACAGTCGTGCGGGTTCAAGTCCCGCCCCGGGCACGAAAGCATGATTTCGTATGAGATCAAATAATAGCAAAACAGACTGCAAAGCAGGATTCTAAGCCATTCTTAACAGAATGGCTTTTGTGTTTGATAGTCAATGTAATCGTATTATACGGTAAAAACCGTAAGCAAAACCGTAAGCAAAAAAATGGTAGTGAATTTCTATTTAAGCAATCATGGAGATTAAGCAGGAAACAAAAAGTTGATGCTTTAGATTCTTGCCTACAAAATAAATGTAGCATTGCCTTTTAAAGTTGATCCAAACGATGGGATGCAAAAAGAGCAACGCTTACGCAAGTCGGCTCCACTGCGAGAGCAAATAAACTTGTACTTGCAATGCTTGGAAACTGAAATCATGAAACTACACGCTGAATGCACCTTGCATAACGAGACATTTGATAAAAAACTTAATGCTCAAACGCATCGCATTATTGAATCAATCAAAAAGCATCTCTTTTCTTGATGTCTTCGAGCGATTTATTTCTTACAAGTCCAATCAAAAAATCAAATCCGTTTCTTCGTATAAATCGACATTGGCATATCTGGAGGAGTTCAACGCACGGCATAAAATCTTATCTTTCGCCGATATGACGTATCAAACTCCACCTTCACTTTTGCGGGAGAAGATCTTCCCTCAAGGGAGCCGGAAGCGTGGAGTTGTTTTAACCAAATACTCTTCAGTCTGTCGTATCTTCACGTACAATTACATTGTTTGAGAAATTCTCCATTGTGGTACAAATAATTGCGTAGAAGCACAGTAGGAAAATGATTGTATGCCACATGTTATTGCGCTCACAAATAGAAAAGGAGGAAGCGGTAAATCAACATCTGCCGTCAATATTGCATTTGAGTGTGCGCGTATCGGGAAGCCGAGTATTGATACTGGATTTAGATACGCAAGGACATGCAGGTATAGGCTGTGGTGTACCATCTGTAAAACGAGGAGAAGCAACAGCGCATGATTTTTTGTTAAAAAATTCTCCGCGCACACTTTCAGAAGCAATTCGTCCAACCATTATTGAGAATGTGCATATCGCTCCTGCTCATCAAACATTAGATCCCCTTGAAGTCCGTGCAGAAAGCACATTGTTGTCGGAAGCATTGCAAGCAGAAGAACAGACACTGAAAAAGTACGATATAATTTTAGTAGATACACCTCCTTCGCTTGATGTCATTTTACTCAATACATTGAATGCCGCACATCATGTACTTGTGCCATTTCTCCCGCATTATTTGTCGTTTGCGGGAATCAAGCAACTTACACGGCTATTATTCAAAGTAAAAATCGATGCAAATCCCAACATCAATATCCTTGGCTTTATTCCGATACAGTCGGACTCACGTATTCTCATTCATCGAAAAAT
>DHLT01000072.1:2695-7125 GCA_002405405.1 Ignavibacteria bacterium UBA4661
CCTCATTCATCGAAAAATTATGGATGAAATTTCTTCGCAATTCGGTCAGGGGAAAGTACTTCGTGTCATTCGTAATGATATCAGACTTGTTGAGGCAATGATGGTGGGCAAGCCCGTCGGCATGTATGCTCCGACGGCTCGTGCTACGTTCGATTATCGTTGGCTTACTTCGCAAATATTATCCGTGTTGTAATTCATTGGTATATGCGGTACATTTTTTCCTCTATCACTATGGCAAGCATATCGGGACGATAGCAACAATACCAAGAAAAGTACAACTCGAATATGCTCGTATTTTGGCAACAACATTGAGATCCACCTCAGCAGTAGCACCGTCTATGGCAGACATTGTTCGAGAATGTAGAATTGTCCGAGCTGAATACTACAAACGTGGTTTGCACAAAAAGCAGTATCGGTAAGCATACATTGTTCCCTGTTCAGGGTAATAACAATATCGTGTACCGTTGATGCTAAGTCGTCAATACGCCCCTTACTACACCTTAATGATCGAAAGATAGTGCGTCAGTTTGCAATACATGCCATAACCGGAATATAACCACAAGCGATAATGACCACGTTTACGGATGAAAACTTTTACGGTTACGGTTGGTTGCCCTTCTTCAGAATGGGCAATGTCCATGTCGCCACGCACATTGGAAACATCAACCACTCCTTCTTTTGAGACGAAGCAGAACCTACCTGCTTCGGGTGTGTATCGTTTCTCTTCCGGTAATGAGTAATCAATATCCTGATAACCGAAGGTTTGTGGTTCGACTTCTTTGTCAGAAGAAAAGAGTTTCATCATGATACGCATGTTCTTAGGTTTCTTGATCGTGAAGGTGAGTATGCTGTCGGCTAACCAATGACAATAGCTTGTATTCACGCCTTGGATGGAAAGACTCGGTTGGGGAGCAAAGAGATAGTTGAGTTTAGGGCGTGGAACACGTAGCTGTGCAAGCTCTTTCGGATCACGTGTGGCAGGATAGACGCTAAAGCGAAATCGAGCTAAGCGTGTGGAGGAAGCCTTGGCAGAATTTCCGACTTTTTCACTTGCCGAAGGCGTGTGGTATGAGGCAAGCTCCGAATAGACAGGACTGCGAAGACTCGTGAATACTTTCAGCGTGTATTCACCTGCACCGGCATATTGAAGAGTTATGGTACACGTACTGCCGGAGCGTGTCATGGTTGCTTTGGGTTTGAGTGATGTTCCTTGTGTCGGGTGATCGGAGGCAAAGTAGATCGTGAGAGGAATACTGTCAGCTATTTGCATGGTGATTGTTCGCGTGGAGCCGGCGAAAATTGCGGTCGTATCAAGTTGCAAGAGCTTGCAGGCATAGTAGAACCATTCAAAGCTGACATCGGGTAATTCTCGAAACATCGTTGCTGTAAGGGGTGTGCGAAGAAATTGCTGTTCTGCTTTTTCAGGCAAGTGCGTGTAGATCATGTCTTCGGGTGCAATCAAGAAGTAATGCAAGAAAGCGAATTCCTCGTGAGCGAGCATAGACTTGCGAGCTTTGTTGAAGGCACCCCATGTGGCATCGAGCAGATAGGAGCGTCCGTCAATGACAGCAGTATTCCACGCATGTGTACTTTCGCCCATGGCATGTTTGCTGTAGCCCGAACCACGTGCAACACCACTTTGATAGCGAACACGAACACCGGCATGATGAGAAAGTGTATCCATGAGTCGCGCATACCCTTCGCATACCGTTACCCGATTGACCAGCACATCGTGGGGTTCTGTGGAGAGACAATTACGCATATCGCGTAATCCTTTCCAGTCATAACGAATATTGCGTGTAACCCAACGATAGAGACAATAGACACGCTCGGCATCATTGATGGCGCGACGCACGAGATAGGCACCCAAACGCGGTATTGATGCTTCTTCCGTTGGGGGAGTGGCATCGACATGAGCATTGAGGAAGTCCATACGGATCATCGCCATGACCTGTTGCTTGGGCAGAGGTAAGGTGTCGCGTAATCGTGTGGGTACTGCCGTTCGTGCTTTGTATTGGGAAGATGGCAGAGTTGAAGTAACTGGAATCCGTGCTGTTGATGTTGTTGAGTGTGCCAAGAGCGGAGAACTCAATAAAGCAAGCAGAAGCATGAACGAGAAGCAATACGAGGAGAATACCTGTGTTGCAACATAGAAGTGAGCGGGGTAGCGAGAGAAGAACATCATGGGGAAACAAAACATATCACACATCATTGATTATGCTGAGAGCGGTATTGGCGCCGTTCAGCGGATGCAAACCTATGACATGATGGGTATGGAGCGTGCTATGGTGAGTATGAAAAAATGAAGAAATGAAGCAAAAAAATAACTGAAGAAAAAAGAGTGCATGATAAACAGACACACCTGACACTCGTGTGTCTGATGTATGTCTGTTATGTTGATGATGACGGAATGTTCACTTAGTGTGCGTTTGCTCTTGACCGTTTCAACGAAGAAAAGGGAAATGCAGACAGACCTAGAATACTGCGTACGCATGATGGTGTCTTCGCTTGGATGGTTGGCGAATGACTATTTTGTACTTTCATGAATACATGAATATAGGAACTTAAAAAGAAGTGTATTGCATTCTTGACTTATCCACTCTATCCAGACCAATCATGTCTTCTACCGCTCGATTCCTTTTCCTCGTGCTGAGTATCATGCTTGTAACACCTCATCCCGACATTGTTCTTTATGCGCAAACAAGGGCGAGTATTCGTGTGATGTCGTTGAATATTCGATATGATACGCCGGAAGATGGTCAGAATGCATGGGACATTCGCAAAGCAGGGCTTGCACGACATGTGATGAAGCAGTCGCCGTCGATTATCGGCTTTCAGGAGGTGTTGGCACATCAAAAGGCATACTTCGAGCAAGAATTGTTACGACTGAACGGACACTTCAAAAGTGCAGGTGTCGCGCGTGGGGACGGAAAGACGAAAGGAGAATTTTCACCGATTTTTTATGATTCAACAAGGTTTACGCTTCTCGCGGAACGAACATTGTGGCTTTCACCAACACCGGATACTGTTTCAAAAGGCTGGGATGCGGCGCTAGAGCGTATTTGTACGATCATTGCCTTACGGGACACCCAATATCAACAGATCTATCCAACGAATGTGCTGTATGTGCTGAACACACATTTTGACCATGCAGGTGTGCGAGCACGGGAGGAATCTGCGCGACTCATTGTCCGCGAAATAGTGACCATAATCAATAATAATCCTCATGCGAGTATTGTGTTGATGGGGGATTTCAATGCCGAAGAAACGACGCCGCCGATTTCTATACTGCGTTCAGCATTGAACTATGTGGCAGATGATTCACTATTTCAACGTGATACTCGTGTCGGTACCTTTCATGGATTTGCTTGTACTCAGCATGATGTCGCTATGAAAAAGTTTCCCCGCATTGATCACATTTTTACGAAGAATGTAAAGGTTACTTCGTATCGTCATGCAATCGAGACGGGAGAACATGGCAGGTGTCTTTCTGATCACTTTGCGGTCCTTGCAGACATTGAGTGAACACCTCACCAAGGGGATAATTTTTTCCAAAGAAACGAACATGATCTCAGGGAAAGATTTCTCGATCGCCACGTTCGACAATACAGGCATGACTGTCTTTCTGCTACTCACCGACACAGACATCGCCATCAAGAATCATAATACCACTGTCATTGTGTAGTTTGACGGAGCGATTGATCACTGCAAAAGCATTGAGAAGAATCAAGCGATGTTCGAGTGCATGAGCGTTCAAACGTAAAAGAATGTTAAGGAAGGGGGTGAAGCCACAAGTGTATTGAGTTCAAGCGGCGTACAGCCGCTATCTACGTTAGGGGAGCGAAAGCCAGCCACGATATGTTGATCGAAGAAGAAAGTGAGGTATGGATGATGTGTATATGTGGTGTCGAATGACTGTACGACAAGAGTGTTTATGTCTGTTCGATTATCGGGCAGTATTTAGGGGATGCCTTCCAAGAAAGAATAGATATGAATTTTAAAATGTCCTGAAAGCAAGGTTTTATGGGGTTTGCAGGGTAAAGGGGTGCCGTGTGTAAAAGATTGGCACGAATATCTAGTAGGGTGTACGTCATCGAGCGACATAGTCGCATGATGGTTTGACGAAGAGTTGTGCAGAGCTGTCCACTTTCATTGGACAGGTGTACGATAGATTGCATGCACTCTCATGCTTCATTTTTTTTAACGCATTGTTTTTCAGTTATAGGAATGTCCATATGGAACGCACAACACAGCACACAATGGCAGTGAACAAGTCCGCTGATCAACCTCGTAAGCAAGGTTCGACAAACAATCGAACACAAGCAACATGTATGCATTGCGGAAAGCAATTCTCGGCACCGAAGACGTACAGCAAATTTTGTTCGCATACCTGCTCGTATGCAGGACAAACCGGTAAAAAACGGCATCGT